>JAADGR010000083.1 GCA_013152225.1 Calditrichota bacterium | reverse complement strand
CATGGCGCTGACCACTCCGGAACTGGAATCCCTGTCGGCTCAAGTCCGGCGGGTGCTGAAACCGGGCGGACTGAATATTTACACTGTTCGCCACAAGGGAGATGCCCATTACGGACAAGGCATCCATCGTGGCGAAGATATGTATGAAATGGGCGGTTACATCGTGCATTTTTTTGATGAAGAAAAAGTGAAACACTTGGCCAAAGGCTACGAGATCGTCGAGATCGATAAATTTGAAGAAGGCGGGCTGCCTCGCAAACTATTCCGGGTAACCTTGAGAAAGAAGGTAAAAATTGAATTGAACGACGAACATATTTAAGGATCAACTATCATGAATAAATCAGACAATATTAACCGACGCAGATTTCTGCAGTCGAGCCTCATCGGATCGGCTGCCTTGTTAGGCGGTTCCTCCCTGTTCCTGTCGGCGCGATGCGACGGTCGGGAACAAAAACCCGCCAGTAGTGATTTTGCTGCGGACATCGAGATCGAGCTGACGGCAGCGTCGGATGAGATATCCATTCTGCCGGGACAAAAGACGCAGGTGTGGCGCTATCGTGCGCGGGTGCTAAAGGGTTCAGGCGATGTCGTGCAAAACCTTGAAGACACTTTTACCGGCCCGGTCTTTCGCTTGCAGCGCGGACAAAAGGTGCGCGTCTATTTTAAAAACGAGATCCCGGACAAATCCATCGTGCACTGGCACGGTCTGCACGTGCCGGAAGAGGCGGACGGCCATCCGCGTTTCGTGATTAAAAAGGGCCGGACCTACATTTATGAATTCGAGGTGAAAAATCGCGCCGCCACCTACTGGTTCCATCCGCATCCGCACGGCCGCACAGGCCCGCAGGTTTACAACGGACTGGCCGGTCTGTTCCTGGTCACCGACGAGGAAGAACGCGCGCTCGATTTGCCATCCGGCGACTATGATGTGCCCATTGTCATCCAGGATCGCACTTTTGACCGCGACAACCAACTGGTCTACCTGAACAACCGCATGCAGCGCATGACCGGCTTTTTAGGCGAACAGATTCTGGTGAACGGCAAACCGGACGCCGAGCTTTCCGTGGCCACCCGCGCCTATCGTTTCCGCGTGTTGAACGGCTCTAACTCCCGCATCTACAAATTGGCCTGGAGCGACGGCACGCCGCTCGTCGCCATCGGTACGGACGGTGGGCTGCTGCAGGCGCCGGTGCAAAAGGACTATATCATACTTGGCCCGGCCGAGCGCGTGGATTTGTGGGTGGATTTCAGTTCGCGCCCGCTTGGCAGCGAACTGACGCTGAAGAGCCTGCCCTTTTCCGGCGCTAACACGGGCGGAATGATGGGCGGCGGTATGATGGGCATGGGACGAAATCGCGGGCGGGATCGCAACATTCCCGGCAACGGCGACGAGTTGACGCTGCTGCGGGTCCGCGTCGACCGCCGGGAACAGGAAACAAGACAATTGCCGCAGCAACTTTCGCAGATCGACGGCTTTGACCTGAGCGATGCCGTTAACCGCGACAACCCGCGGACGTTCCGTTTTGCCATGCAGGGTATGAAACCGACCATTAATGGTCGCACCTTTCAAATGACCAAAGTGGCCGAGGATGAGATCGTCAAATTAAATACGACCGAAGTGTGGCAACTCGTCAACGGAGGCGGCGGCATGGGCATGATGGGAGGCATGATGCAGATGCCGCACCCGGTGCACGTGCACGGCCTGCAATTTCAGATCATCGAGCGCACGCCTTCGGCAGGCTGGGACTCGATCAAAGACGGCTTTATCGACAGCGGCTGGAAGGACACCGTGCTGCTCATGCCGAACATGCGCGCCAAAATCCTGCTGCGCTTTGAGGACTATACCGGCCTGTTTCTCTACCACTGCCACAACCTGGAGCACGAGGATTTGGGGATGATGCGGAATTATTCGGTAAAGGCATGACAGCACTGTTTGGGAAATCGAAAAATTTAATGCAAATGCAAACCTGGTATGGAATGACGGCGGTCATTGAAATTCACAACCGCTTCTTTCACCGGGCAGGCTTTGGCAAAGTGCTCATTCCGCATCCCCCGGCCGTGAACTGGCTGTTGCGTTTTGGCATGGCAAACGATCCCTACCTCAAATTGAGCGCCATCCACGAGTTCGGCCACTTGCAGATTTTGCCGTTCATCGCCGTTTATACGCTCGGCGTCGTTGGCTGGATGTTTTCGGCGCACAAGGAAAGCGTCGTCGGCGTCATTGCCCTTCTCGTGGGCATTCACGCAACCTGGGAAATCCTGGCGGAATTGTATGTTCGTCTTAGCACCGGTTCCCTGTACTCATTTTACTACAAGGGGCTTTCCGTTATTCCGAGAACCATTTTCTGGAGCCTTGCAGCGGCAATTTCCGTAGGAGGCTGGATGATGGCATTGCGTTGATTGTATCGACGGCGGCGGGAAAGACACCGTGCTGCTCATTTTTTTCAGGCTGCCTTGCTCTGCTGCTCGCACCATTGCTCCAGCGTGGTGGTGGGTGTGCCCAGCAACTCATTAGCCTCTGTTGGGTCTCCTCCTTCTCCCACTTTTTCAAAAAAGCGCATCAATTCGGCGATAAATTGCAGTTCGGCATTGAACGATACCTTGCCGATTAACGACAATAGCCAGATCGGCATGGAGGAAACTTTTACGCCGGGATGCACGGCCGCGCAGTATTTCTCCAGCGCTTCCGCCATGGTCCAGGTTTCGGGACCAAAAACGAAAAATCGCTTGTTCGCTGCATCGGGCAGTTGAAACGATCTTGAGACCATTCCGGCATAATCGCCGGCCGCGACCCAGTGCAAACGGTGCGGTTGTTTGCCGAGCACAGAAGCACGCTTTCCCCGCACCGCAAGCGGCAGGGATTCCATGAAATGCGTGGCGCAAAAGATGGAATACGGAACTCCGCTCTCCTGTATGGCCGCTTCCGCCCCCAATTTTGCCTTGATGGAGGGAAACCACGAGTTATCTTCAAAGGCGGCGGCGCCGGAAAGATAAGTCAGGCGCTGCACCCCCTTTTGTGCCGCTGCCCTGGCAACATTCGCCGCGCCCCTCTGTTCAATGCGCACGAAATCCTCGGCCCGCGGACCTCCCTTCAGGTTTATGTGAACACCGAAACAGCCATCAACAGCTTTTACCAGCGAAGACGCGTCTTCAACATCCCCCCGGATAAAATCGAAGGAATCTCCTAATTTCGTTTTGGCTTTATCCGGATTTCGCGCCAAAACGCGAACGGCATATCCGTCCTTTTGTAACTGTCGTGCCACCGGCTCGCCTAACATTCCGGTCGCACCCACGACAAGGATTGTGTCTTTCATACTGGCTTTCTCCTTTATTCAACAAGCCACTCTTTGATCCATTTTTGTTCGATGAGGTCTTCGGAAACAAAGGGATCGCTCATCATTGATTCTGTGGCCTTTTCAATGGTTTCAGCTTTAAATGTAATCAGCCCGCCCGATCTATCGGCAAAGGGGCCGCTGGCGTATTCATTTAAACGGCAGTTTTTCCAATACGCCACATGTAAAGGAACGACGGATCGTATTTTATCGGGGTCGTTTTTCATGAAATAAAAATAGACAAATTGCTTGTCCATAGCGCGGTCTCCTTTTCTGCTTGCTGTATCCATTCAACTCACTTGATATTTACTAGTTAACCATCTGACCGATTCCATGCAAAACGTCCTGATGATTGACGACCCTCTCACGAAAACGCTTTTCGCTTTTCTTTTGCAGAAAACCGTTTACTGTTGCCGTGCAGTCCGAAACCAGATAGCCGTCAAATCCTTTTTGCAGAGCCGTTTTCATCGTCTTGGCAATGCACTGGTCGGTGATGAATCCGCAGAAGAACAGGGTGTCGATCGAGTGGTCGTTGAGCAGTTGCTCAAGATTGCTGCCCACAAATGCATCAAAAGCATATCGTCCTTTAACTACAAGATCGTTTTCCATAAAGAGTCCCGGTGTTATTTCGGACTTGTGGGAATCTTTTGTAAATACCCGGCCAAACGTCAGGTGCGCCAGCCAGCCCTTTTTATTTTTCGGATCGATGATCAGCGGGGCGTGAACAATCCGCATCCCGCCTTCTCTGGCGGCATGAACCAGCGTGGCTGTATTTTCCAGCACACGCCGCGACTCTAGCTGTCCCTTGATTAACCGGTGATAAAGCCCCTCTTGCGTCCACTGGTTCTGAAACTCGATCAAAACAATGGCTGATTTGTTTTCGTCGACGTTCATTGTTTGTTGCCTCCATTTAAGATCGACCGTCAATCACCTCTTTTGCCGGCGTTTTCTCCAACTGGTAGCGTAATGATTTGGAGAAGATATGCATGACTGCTTTTGTTGCACAGTAAACTGATGCGCTTTCCTTGGGCACAAATCAGAGGGCAGATGCAAAACAGCCCCAAGCCTGACAAATTAAAATCGCAAAAATCGATGCGGATCTGTATCGGGAGGATTCCCCTCGTGATAAATAAATCGAATGTCTTTCTCAGGGTACAGCTTTGAAAAAGCCCGATACTTGTTCAATTTTAGAGTATCGAGGTTATATTTGACTTCATAAGCAAACCTGTCCTGAATGATGAAATCGATTTCATTGCCTGGCTGCGTTCGCCAGAATTTTATGTCGTCGATATCTAACCGGTCGGCAAATTGACGGAAAATAAAGTTTTCGTAAATCATGCCTTTATCCTGCTTCAAGTCAAAAAGGCGAAAATCTTTAACAAGGGCGTTTCCCAGTCCCAAATCGGCATAATAAGCTTTAGGCATTTTTTTTATCTCATTTTGAACATTTTTTGCACAGGGGGAAATGGTATAGATAATAAAAGCCTTTCTCAGGATGAAAAGCTTTTTTATTTTCCGTCAAATTATAAATGCTGAAAATGTTGCGCGGATGCTCATTAAACAATTTTAAATAATCCGGGTCTTCAAGATTCAGAAAAATGACGGAATGCTTCTTTTTTTTATAAAGTTAAAAATTGTTTTAACAGCGTCGTTTTTCCAACCTGTCGTGCTCCCGTCACGATCAGATAAAAGTCCGAATCAATCTCTTTGACAAGTTTTTGGTAAAGATTACGTTTGAACACTACAAAAGCGCTCTTTTTACGAGTTGTTTTTATCTTGCACAGCCATGCTTAACTTTTGAATAGGATAAAGCAAAATAATTAAATTATTTTCTTTTTGCAAGTGAAATTAATTCAATTTTTTTCACTTTCTCTAAACAAATAGCGGACAAGGTCGTCCTCATTTTTTAGTTCCATAAGCGATTCGCGTAGATCGGTGGTGGTGCAATTGGTGCAGTAATCAAGGCCCTTGTGAGAATGGTAATGCCTGAAAAAGGAGAGGCAAATATTCCTGACAGTTATGCCCTTAAATTTAGGATTGAGTTCCAGGATTTTGCCAAAGCCGATCATCCCGTATCGGGTTTTACAATATGCTGCGTCCATTACGTCCTGCATCCTCGTACCCACAGCCAGATTAACCCACAATTTCGGCTTGTTTTGAATAAAGCGGCTTAAAAGGAGGTCGATAAAGGCCAGTCTTCTTTGTGTCTTGCTTTGATGATCAATCTGCCATTCCTCCTGCTTGCCCGAACTTTTCATCTTTAAAAAATCCTTGCCCGCGCAATAAAAAACAGTCGGGACGGACAAAATGTCCTTTTTCACTCCGGCATCAAGATCGTCCCAGAACTGTTCCGGTTGTGATAACAGGGAAAAGACGACAACATTCTCGTCGGGACGATTGAATTCACGTTGTTCTTTTTCGTCCGTTACAATGATAATGACTCGATATCCATTTTTCGAAAAGAAATCGACAATTTTCTTGCCAAGATCGCTATGGGGAAATAAAACCAATGCGGTCTTTTTTGCAGGCGTATTTTTTTGTCCTTCTTTCATCTGTCAGCTCACCTCTTCTTGTGGGATTTGCAGTGTTTTTAAATAGCGCTGCAAGCTATTCACAGCGGTCGCAGCTTCGCCTAACGCCGTAACAATGAGTCGAACTTTGCCGGGGTAGGTAACAGCGTCGCCGCAGCCGAAAATTCCGGGGATCGATGTGTGCATCTCGGTGTCGACCAGGATTTGTTTGTTATTTTTATCGACGGCGAGTTTTTCAAGAAACTCGGTATTCGGCTTTAGACCGATATTGATTAAAATTTTGTCTTTTTCCAGCCGCATTTTCTTTCCGTCGTTTTCGATTGCAAACAGCACTTTGCCGTTGCCCGATTTTTGAAATTCAGATGGCTTCCAGCCGAGGTGGATGGGCACATTATTTTTCTGCAATTTTTCAATGCTGTCCTGTTCGGCGCGAAGTTGCGAGCGGTGGATCAGAACAACTTTGGCGTTGTTTTCAAGCAGCAACAGGGCGTTGTCGATGGCGCTGTTTCCGCCGCCGATGACGGCGACGTCTTTACCGGCCCAATCCGCAATATTAGTAATCGTATATTCAATGCCGTTGCCTTCCAGTTCGGATTCTCCGGGCACCCCCACCCGTCTCGGCTCGGAAAGTCCCAACCCGCTTGCCAATATAATGCTTTTTGCCTGCACGCGAAACTGTTTTCCGGAGATCACAAAAATGTTTTCGCTGAATTGCACAATGTCTTCTATCGGGCTGTTTTCCATTAACGGGATATTGAAATCCCGGATTTGTTCGATCATGCGGTCCGCCAATTCGCCTGCAGGTATCTTTGAATACCCCGGATAATTGTAAACCGGTTTGTAGGGGTAGAGGTTCTTCAACTGACCGCCTGCCTGGTTGCCTTCAAGGATCATCGCCCGCATATTTTTTGCCTGGGCAAAAATGGCGGCTGTCATTCCTGCCGGGCCGGCGCCAATGATGACGCAATCATAAATTTCGTTAATCTCTTTAGCCGTTGGAATCATTTTTTTTAAATATTTCTTTTATGAATATTTTTTAAAGCTCTTTTTTCTTATAGATGACAAAAATTGTGCCGAGCTTAAGATACAAATACTTTCTTAAGAAGGCAATAACAAAAACAATGATTTACATTTTGATTCGTTTGCAGTATGACATTATCGTTTCTGTCGGCTAACATTCAGTGTATAATATTATACAATGTATTCAACGGATAAAAAATAATGATTAAAAAAATGAAAACTGTAAACTGGTTTACAGATATTCGTAATAAAAATATCTATATTCAAGTTCGCAGGTATTTATAATTATATATAAAGGAAAACGTTATGAAAAAACTAATCTCTTTAGCAATCGCGGTATTCTTGCTTGCCTCGCTGGTCGGTTGCAGCAAGGATAAGGGTGGCATCACAAATCCTCTCACTTCTCAAACCCGTTCTGCTTCGGCATCTTACACGGATGTTGTTGCCTTTAGCACAAGCAAAAGTTCGACGGCTGGAGCGGTGTATGAGGTCCTACCGGGTCCCGCAGTAATGAACCCGGCCATGAGTCCAACACCATTCTCCGACAATCTTGCAGCTACCACAGGTTCCTATTCCGTTACCGTAAAGGACATGGATGCGGAAGATTCTGAAAACTCACAGGACCAGGTGACGTCGGTGAATATTCTTTTCACTGGCAACAATGGCACTCGTTACAAGATCGACAAAATCAATATCATCCACAAGCCTGCCGGCACGGGCGATCACTCGTTTTTCGGCGGTGTCGGACACAACAAAATGATGCATGGGGATACCGGCATTGGGACGAACCTGATGCCTAAAATGTTATCCTACATTACGCTCTGGGGCATTGTGGATCTGAAAGACGCCGATACGGACAAAGTCATTGCCGCGGGAAGAGTCATTCATCTTATGACCGGCACAAGAGTTCGCGACGAAAACTTAAAGATGAAAGCGTCTGCCGTAGAGGATCAGTCGAATCACAATATCAGAATGGCGGAAACGCATATCATTCTTCCTCCTTTGGATATGCAGGGAAATATGAGTCCCGTTCCCGGAACAGATCATGGGTTTTTGCACATGATGTTTGAAGAGGCAGTACTGGAACAACCTAACCGGGATTGGAAAACCGCCTACGAAATCCTACCCGGACCGGCTGCCATGAATTCGATGATGAATCCAACGCCTTTTTCCGATCGCATAGGTCTTGCCTCCGGTTCTTTGACGATGAAGGTAAGAGATAGTTCGAACGATGATTCGCCGGAATCGCAAGATGCTGTGGAAGAATTTAATTTGCAATTCCGCCGTCTGGATGGCACAATGTTCAGTGCAGATGCAATCAAAGTCATTCACAAAGAAACAGGCAGTGGTGACCATACATTTTATGGTGGAGTGGGCTTTGACAAAGTCATGCATGGGAACACAGGAATCGGCACAGAGCTGATGCCCAGATTGCTTTCATACATCACGGTGTGGGGCGTTGTTGATCTTAAAGATGGCGACGGCAATGTTGTTGCAAAAGATCGCTTAATTCACATCATGGTTTCCTCGCGTGCCCGCACTGAAAATCTCAAGCTCATCACTTCGGCGGATGTGGATAAGACGGATCATAGCCAGGAAAAGGTGGAAGCTCACATCATTTTACCACCGCAAGACATGTCCGGCAATATGTCGCCCGTGCCGGGAACCGGTCATGGCTTTTTGCATCTCATGTTTGAGCAAGTGACCCTTCTCTAACCGAGCAGATATTTTTGTCAATTACTTTGCCCTGATTTATACGAAAGGGGATATGAAACCATATCCCCTTTTGCTGTTTTACACGAGTTTCGATATTATGAATTGTTTAATATTGCACAATAGGTTGTAGAATATTATACAATTCCGCGAATCCGCACATCTTGCAATGGCTGTTATTTTTATTAAATCCATAGAGTTGCAATCCCTCTTTTTTTTGGCACTAATATTGATGGGTGCTGATCTGAAATCATTCAAAATACTATTACATAAAAAAAGGAGATTCAAAATGAATCGCATATCATTATTTCTATCTGTTTTTGTTCTTGCTTTCCTTATGGTAAGCGGAATAGGTTTGGCTCAAAATCACCATCCGGATGCACAGGCAAAAGGCGAGGCCGTTTCAGAAACCGGCGCCATGCCAATGCCAATGAATCAGAAGATGATGGCTGGGCAGGAAGGCATGAAGGGCGGTATGATGCAGAGCGACATGATGGCCAAGTGTAAGCAGCATGGCGGAATGATGGGCAAAGGTATGATGGGTAAAGGAATGATGGGCAAAGGCATGAACCACAGCGGTATGATGGCCATGATGAAGGACCCGATTTTTAAAGCATTGCATGCAACGGGTTGCCCCGGATTCCTTCTCATGTCCGGTAATAAGCTGGTGCTTTCCGAAAAACAGATTAACAATCTGAAAAGGCTAAAAGCTGATTTTCAAAAGACTGCAGTTAAAAACAAGGCTGATGTAGATGTCGCAAAAATTGAGCTAAAGGAACTTTTGGATACGGCCACTCCGGATTTCGGTCAGGTGAAAAACAAGATCACACAAATCAGTTCCCTCGAACAAAAATTACGTCTGGATTTTTTGAACGTTGTCATTCGATCACGCAAACTTTTGACGGCAGAGCAGTTAAAGACGCTGCGATCACTGTCCAATAATTGTTGTCAGGGCATGGGAGGCAAAGGTATGATGGGACAGGGGATGATGAAATAACATGGACTGACCGGGGTGAGACGAATGGTCTCACCCTATCCCCGTCACTAAATGGAGAAATGGAAATGAAAAAGTCTCTTCTTTTCTTGTCGCTTGCAGCGGTTTTAACAACAACCGCGGTGTTTGCCTGTCAAAAAGACAGTCAATCCCCTGAAGAAAATACAGCATCTTCGACGACGGTCAATCAGATCACGCCGCAAAAACTTGCTGAAATGATGACGAATAAAGATTTCATATTAATAAACGTGCATATTCCCTACGCCGGGGAGCTTCCGAATACTGATCTGTTCATTCCTTTTAATGATATTGAAGGAAATGCAGACAAACTTCCCAAAGAAATGGGCGCTAAAATTGTCGTTTATTGTCGAAGCGGTGGTATGAGCGCCGGCGCTTCAAAAGAATTGCTGGATCGAGGCTACACAAACATCTATGATCTTACCGGCGGCATGAATGCCTGGAAAAATGCCGGTTTTGAACTGCTCGATAAAAGTCCCTGATTCATAGTGACTAAGCACGCAAAGGGGGCAGCGCAAAGTACAGAATAGACAATTCAAAAGTGCGTAGTTGAGGGAATTCGCATAGGCGTCATGATGTTAACCCTAATGGGCGGTTCCTGGCTTTAAATCTAAATGATTGCAGAACAGATCAAAAGTGAGTGGTCCAGTCGTGTTCGAACATTATCTTAGCCTAATCATTCGGTCCATTTTTGTTGAGAACATTATTCTCTCTCTGTTCCTTGGCCTGTGCACAGTCGTGGCTATTTCCAGGAATTTGGAGAGTTCTATCGGTATTGGCATTGCTGTGATCGTTGTACTAACCATCACAGTTCCGCTCAATAATTTAGTCTATCATTATGTCCTTGCCGAACATGCCCTGGGTTGGGCAGGCTTGGGGAAGGTGGACATTTCTTTTCTCAGTTACGTTGTCTATATCGGCATCATTGCTGCGCTCGTTCAAATACTTGAAATGCTATTGGATAAATTTTTCCCGGTGCTATATAATTCACTGGGTATTTTCCTGCCTTTGATCACTGTAAACTGCGCCATTCTCGGCGCCACTCTTTTTATGGTAGAACGGTCATATAATTTCCCGGAAAGCCTTATGTACGGTTTCGGCACAGGCATTGGTTTTATGCTGGCCATTGTCTCTCTGGCCGGTATACGTCAGAGAATGAAATACAGTAATGTTCCGCAAGGGCTAAGAGGACTCGGTATTACTTTCATCGTTGTCGGCTTGATGGCCTTGGTTTTTATGCTTTTTTCCGGTGTACAATTGTGAGCGCTTTCCTCTGTTCGATAGAACTAAAAGGGCTTACCTTGCAGTTTCTCACTCTTCCCGCTCATTTTAGTCCTTTCTTCCGACCAACGCTCTCTTAAAAAACATTAGAATATTCTGCAATAGCTGTAGAATATTCTACAATTCATAAAATCAAGAATAGCTGATCACACCCATAATTTCTTATTAAACAATAGTCTTTGCCTTCTGTATTTTTTGGCATGTTAATTGGTTTTAGGTAGAATGAATGAAGTGAAAGGAGGTGAGTAAAATGGCCAAAGATGTTGTATGCGGCATGACCGTAGACGAAGATACACCGGTGGCGAAGGTAGAATTTAAAGGCAAAACATACTACTTTTGCAGTCAACAGTGTGTGGAAGAATTCAAAGAAAAACCACAAAAGTATGTGGAGAAGAAGCAAAATGAATCGTGATCGAATAAATGATGCCCGGAAACGGCTATAGATAGTTTTCAAAAAGGAGGTCGATTATGAAGCACCGTGCCGACCCGGTTTGCGGCAAACGAATGAATGCGAATAAAGCACATATTGTAATTAACTTTGAAGGTGAAGATTATTACCTTTGTTGCCCTTTGTGCCAAAAGGAGTTTGAACAGAATCCTGAAAAATATGTCAAGAGGGATAAAAAGATATGAGAAGTGACGAATTATATTACCTTCATTAAAACAATCAAGAGGCAAAAACAATGTATCCTTATCTGTTCAAAATTGGTCCTTTCCATGCGGGAAGTTACGGGGCAATGCTGGCGTTAGGTTTTCTGACCACGTGGTATTTGCTAACGAAAGAAATGAAAAGGACCAATCTAAATCCCGAGTATGCTTCGACAATAGTTATTTCCGCGATGATCGGCGGTGTTCTGGGCGCTAAGATTTACTTTCTTTTCCAACATTGGCGTGATGTCGTTGCCGATCCCGCGGGAATGATTTTTACCGGCAACGGCCTGGTCTGGTATGGCGGCCTCATCGGCGGCGCGCTTGCCGTTCTCTGGACATTCAAAAAGAAAAATCTTCCCCTTATTTTTACCATGGATTTGATGGCTCCGTTATTAGCGCTCGGTTATGTGTTCGGCCGAATGGGCTGCCAGTTGGCCGGAGATGGAGATTACGGCATTCCGTCGAATCTGCCCTGGGCCATGAGCTACCCGAACGGCTTGGTGCCGACGATACAGAGGGTGCATCCAACACCTGTCTACGAAATGATTGCTTTTCTCATCATTTTTGCTGTTCTCTGGCGATTGCGAAAACAGAACAAACCCGGCGGTTATATTTTCAGCCTTTACCTCATCCTGGCAGGGATTGAAAGGTTGCTTGTGGAATTCATTCGCCTCAATCATCCTGTCTGGCTGGGATTGACGGAAGCCCAGCTATTCAGCATCGTAATGATTGTTCTGGGAAGTGTATGGCTGATTAAATTAGAATATGGAACGACGAAGCCAAGTTACAAAGAACGATTGTCGGAAAGATAGATATAGATCAAGTGAAAATCAGCATACGATATTCTATGCGAACAGGCGATTTGGTAACGATTCAAATCGCCTTTTTCATTTAATGCAAATAACTTGTGCCAGTCTGCCAAGTCGGTTGCATCGTAACGTCGACTTGGTGTAGGCGAGCCGTAGTAAAGAGCTTTGTCACTTGAAATTTAAAAAAGAATAAAAGTTTGGAACCCTGTACCATAGTCCGGTGCGTAGAAGGGTTCAAATAGATGCATTAAACTTTTTAATAGAAAACAGGCAAGTCCAAAGGAACAGAAATGAAAATTGAAAGCCAAACACTCAAAAAGGCTGAACAGACTCCATTCATGCAAAGACTGACCAGCTTTCTGGCGCTGTTCACATCAACAGGCACATTGTTATGTTGCGCATTGCCGGCAGCCATTGCAGCGGTTGCCGGCGGCGCCGCAGTGGGCGCTTTTGTCAGCACGTTTCCGTGGTTGGTTTCCATCTCCCATTACAAGGTGTGGATATTTTCCGTCGCTCTGCTGCTCATCATTTTCAGCGGTATCCTGACTTTTCGTCCCCACGGCAAATTGGCCTGTTCCATCACCGGAGGGCAGGGTTGTGAAACGGCGAGTCGTTTTTCCAAAATTATGTTCTGGATTTCCGTTATCATTTATGTCATTGGATTTTCCTTTGCCTATGCAATTATACCGATTTTACGATTTCTTGAGAGGTAAATATGAATGCTTTTAAGAAACTGATTAAAACA
>JAADGR010000447.1:875-3057 GCA_013152225.1 Calditrichota bacterium | reverse complement strand
TCCTTGGATTCGATTCTCCCCCACTTGCAGCCTTGTCAATATTTTCTGCAAACAAATCTGCCCTGTATCCAAGGTTTAAGCCAAGCCCTGAAGAAAACCGATACCCAATACCGAGATTAACTGCGGCAAGTCCGGCAGAAACATCATACGTAGAGTCTTGCGAAATACCGGCATAGGAGATTTTTGTCTCGTTTTGTAAAGTCCCGCCGAGATAGGCGAGGGAAGCAAACCCATACAAACCGGATGACCCAAAGGGAACGACACCGGAAATACCGGCGCCAAAGGTCATTCCACCTTCACTCAAATTAGCATCGATAGTTGCATTCTGTTCATCATATACCGGATAGCCGTATTCATCGTAGCCAATTAAAACCGGAAAAGTGGTATTCACTGTGCCCTCGATCGTCCAGTTGATATATTTTGCACCGATAAACAAATTGATGTATCGATGTACCCGGTAACCAAGAGTAAAATTCATGTCGCCGCGGCTCATCTTCCAATCTGTCGTAACGTCACCTTCAGAACTTCCGAGCCCCACTTCATTAACCGGAAATGTTCCAAAGAAAAGAGATGCTCCGAAATTTAGTTTACCGTGGGATATGCTGATGTACGGTCCCACAGCATTGCCGGCGCCAATATCAGCAATTTTTTTGCCGCCCTCATCTTCCCAGCTATACTGGGCATTCCACCAACTTCCTCCTAATGTGACAACTGTTTTCGTCTGCGCAAAAAGATTTGTAACAACCAGCAATGCAAGAACAATGACGAACAGCATACTGATATTTCTGGTTTTCATAACGTTTCCTCCTTTAATTAAAAAACAGGGGGTGGAGCTACCGGTTTCTTGTTATCATTTGTTTTTTTTCGGGATCGTTTTTTCTTAACTTTGGGCTTTTTATTGCTTTCAATGGGTGTGGTGCTCAATCGTACTTTATCCCCGAGACGGAAATTGATTTTACTTTTCAATACTTTTGCTTCTGAATATTCTTTCCGAATATTTATAACCTGCAATAATCCGATTTTATCTTCCGTTTTTCCAATGATTGCTCCACTAAGGTCTGTGACGACATCGCCGATGCGAATGACCTCCAAAACTTGCCCCGGACGCACTCCATGATTTTTGCCCAAATCTATAAGAATAACTTTGGGGGTAATTTTTATGATGGAACCTTCAACCGTTATTTTTTGTGCAATTGTTGCAACCAGATTTGCTATTGCCCCGGGCAAACCGTCTTCGCCGATACATTTTACATTTTGGGCAAGATCCAGAGCACCTGTCTCAACGTTGACAAGACGCGTATTGATAATAAAAGTCTTGCCCAGTTTGCTGACGCTGCCGATCATTATTTTTTCAACATTGAGCACTTTGCCGATTTCAGCCGCTCTGGACATGTCCGTTATGCCGGCCATTTGCAGCTTTTGCTCCTCCAGCATTTTACTGATCGCCTGTCGTTCGATAACCTGGAAACGATTGGTGTTGAACAACTCCGTACTGAGTATGTCGGAGACGGCATCGGCAGTTTCCTGGCTGGTATTCTTTGCTTCAAAACTGAGAACGGCGATTGCTGTTTTTGCCTGGGAGAATAATGGGCTTTGTAATAAGGCGAGAAATAAAACTATAAACAGGAAAGAGAAATAGGTTTTCATCATTACGCTCGTTTGTTCAAGATAACTTGCTGTTTAGCAAACATCTATATAATATAAATATCAAGGGTGTTATTGTCAAGCCCTATCTGGAAAATCGTGATTTGAAACAACAAGTGATGTTTTGAAAAGCAACACCCATCTATTAGAGAATAAAAGCAACATTGCGGAAAACCGCAGGAACGGATCAATCCGATTCGGAGCGTTAATCAGGTATGATTTTTTTAAAGTCATTTTAAAAATGAATCCTGTTGGATTTTAGTTCAACTATTCTAAATTGGTCTTTCGGGTCGCACTTTATAAAAAAGGAGAAAACAATGGCTATTTTAGCACAGACGAAAATAAAGGATGCCCTCGAGGCGCATGCTGAATTAAAAGATATATTAATCGGATTATCGCCGCGATTCAAAAAACTGAACAACCCGATTATTTTCAGAATGGTGAGCAAATGGGCGACAATTGCGGATGTCGCCAGAATTGGCGGACTTTCCCTTTACGAAATTCTGCATACCCTGAACAAAGCGATCGGGACAGAAGC
>JAADGR010000447.1:0-788 GCA_013152225.1 Calditrichota bacterium | reverse complement strand
GTTAATGGATGTACGCTCACGCGACGATTTCTTTATGCCCGAGGTGCTGGCAGCGGTCAACAGGCTGGGGCCGAATCAGGTTCTTGAGGTGGTCAATACTTTTTATCCGGCGCCGCTTGCCAACATGCTGCAAGAAAAAGGCAACGCGCTATATTATCAAAAAGTTTCAGAAATGGAGCATCGACTCTATATCAAAGGTATGGAAAAAGTTGTTTAGGAAACCTGGCCGGATAAAAAAGAGTTGTTTGTCTAGTAGATGCCGTATTGCTGGCCGGCTTTAGCCTGAGCATATTCTTTTCAGAATCCCGCAGCCATCCATCGTTTCCGCCGAGACGTGTGTAAAATATGTTGCCTGGCTGAAATATTTACACTATCTTTTCTCATTGCCGCCATGGAGATAGCGGCGATTCTTTTAACGTTTCTGTTCGTCTTGATTTTATGCCACAACGCCAAAGCGGAGACGTAATTGTGGAGAGAAAACATTGCACTCATCCCCTATCCGCAACAGGCGACGCTGACGACAAAAAATTTTATTTTTGATGACACGATAAAAATAGTATCGGACGAGCACACCATGTTGGCCGATAACTTTGCCGACATGCCGCAAGCCCGAAAAACGCTCCTTCGTTTGTACGGCGATCTTTTCGACCGGTTCACGGACATCGGCCTGGATTATTTTACACTCTGGCCGTACGACGAAGAGGGATGTACGTGCAGCAGCTGCTGGCCTTGGGGCGGCCGGGCATTTCCAGATGCTGTGGGATCGCATCAGGCACAAAGCGGCCGGC
>JAADGR010000204.1 GCA_013152225.1 Calditrichota bacterium | reverse complement strand
TGGATAATGAGGGAACGATTTTCTACATAAATAATAAAAACGGGACTTCTCAAACGACAAGCACTAATTACACCCCTGAAAAACCAGTAACTCCGACGTTTTATGATGAAAGTGAATTCAAAGCTGTTCAATTTCAGACAGTTATAAAAAATGATGATGTAGATGATTAGGAGGGAATTAAATGCCAAATCCAGTTAAAATTCCTCTCCCAAATTCTGGTTATTCAGCACAATTACGCGGGGTATCGGGTAAAAATACAGCTGGTATTACTATTCAGGGGACATACAATTCAAATTGGGGAATGTATGTGTTCAATATCGAAGTTTCCGGGCCATATGAATTATGGGTTGATCCAAACGGTGGATCAAATTATTCTAAAGATTCTGTCTGGAGTGGTACAAATGGGAAATGGTTACCCGGGCAGGATATGATTGATTCAGTTAATTAAAGGAGGCAAAATGAAAAAACTTTTCATCGTACTCCTTGCTTTAATGACAATATTGTCATCTATTTTGTTCACGCAAATCAGCAAATGGCGTGTAAAAACTCTTGAAGCGATTAATACATTTATCGTTAAAGGGAAAGATCGAACGACCTTTTTCGATAATTTGAACAATTCAAATCAATTAACAACTACGGGTATTGAAGATAGTACAATTACAAAGCCAAAATTATCACCAGGTGTTTACCAATATATCGATGCATCTGGAGGTGGTTCTATTACGAATAATCCAGATGATCATACTATACGGGTGAATCAGTCTAACGCGCTATACGTAGACACAACAGGGAATTGGATGCTAACGGATATTGATAAAAAAGTTAATGGCAATACCTCTGCCACCGACACCGTAGGCCGCCGTGGATTGTGGTTAATGGTTAAAAACTCATTTGCTGTTGATACCGCACAGCTTAAGACTTTAGATCGAGGAAGTTATGCTTATCTTGAAAGACTTTCTTCAGCGAGCAGTAACGGTGGGGGGTGGTTTGCTGTTATGGATTCAACTTATCCAGAAGGCATTATCGCCTTTAATCATCCTACGTCAGGTAAACAGTGGGTTAGGGTTGACTTTCTCACTAATTTATTGTTTAATGTAACATGGGCAGGCGCTAACGGTTTCGATGGTAATGATGATACTGATGCTTTCGTAAAGTGCTTAAAGCATATTGAAATAATCGCCAACAATAGTACACAAGTTCCTACTTTATATGTACCTGTTGGTGTTTATTATGTTGGGAACGTTGTGTTGCCTATTAATGTTTTAGTGAAAGGCGAGGAAGTCAGGTCAACGACTCTGGTGTACAAAGGCGCGGGAGGTGCTGGTACGTTTATATTTAAATATAGTGCGGCTTCAGGGTCTACTCCTTATTATGGGTTTGTTAATATAGCTATGATTGGTGATGAAAATTCTGGCGTTTTGCCGGAAAATATAATATTTTGGGATGCAGGCGTAGATTGGGGTTTCAAACTCGATAATGTCCTTCTTTCTGGCAGTTTCGGGGATGGAATAGTTTTCAACAAAGGATATGTTAACTTATATGTAAATAGAATCAGGTTCGGTTGGTTTGGCGGTTTTTGTGTTAAGTTTGTTGCCCCCTCTGGTATGGAAAACCGTCCAGTATCTATAGAGGATTTTACTTGGGACAATAATGCTAATTCTACTGCTGTTAACCTTCTAAAATCTTACGGTGCATCGGATGGGAGCTTCGTCGGCAAAGGTTTGATAAGTGTTATTGATAGCGGAGGTATAGGCGGGGTTTATTTAGAGCTTACGGATGGCCGCATTGAATTAAACAAGCCTCTTGGTTCTCCGTTTTCTATAATACACGTTCCAGAGATAGGCAATGACGCTGTGCAACCTACGTTATTTATCAGAAATGTTACGGCTTTCGGACAATCCTCAAACGTTCCATTTTTTATCTTGGCTTCAAGGCCTTCGAGACTAAGGGCGAATCTCGTGAATGTTGTATTAGACAAAGTAATAGCTATTTCCTATGAGTCACAAGATGTATCGGAGCTTGTTTACTCACAGCCTCATGGTGTGTTCCAAAATCTAAATACACCGTTTGGTTATGGCTGGAACCAAAGAAACACATTAACAGGGAATAGGCTTGAGTTCGCGGATAATTATCCAAATGGTTACGAGCATGTTAAAAAAGGTGACGTATTTATTGACATAAAGCCTGACACAAATGGTACCCTTGGGTACGTTCTCGTGTCTCCTGACTCTGGCTGGGTCGTTAGCAACGGAGCAGTTACATGGTCAAACGCATCTATGAACTCGGGGGAAGACAGTTTGAGAGTATCTATAGATAAGAATCTGTTTCCCGGGGTTAGGGTTATTGTTCCAGGTGCGGGTCCTTCTGGTGCTGACCTTGAGGCTACTGTTATTGAGGTAATTAGAGAAAAGAATATATATCGGCTTAGCAAGAAGGCGTCGACAACGGTGTCTGGTGTTACTGTTAGACAACCTGCCCCAGTCTGGAAAAGCTTCGGTTTAGTCAATGTTACAAAGGTTGTTTCGATGGACACAAGTTTAACCCCTACAACTACCGAGGGCATTCGCCAAACTTTAAACGATTTAATTGAAAATCTTAAAAAGGCAGGTATAATGTTAAAGTAGGAGGATAAAATGGTTAGAATTTTATTATTTTTGTTAATTGTTCCTTCATTGTGGTCACAGTGGTCATTTTTTAGGCACCCTGGCATACGTGGGGCTCCTGACTCGGTGCTTATTTCTAAACCACTTGGTGTATATTCAAATTCAATTTTCAACGCTCCTGCCTTGTTTAACGTGGATGCTGGAGAAGAATTTAAGATCGACTTTACGAATACTACTGAATATCTCAAGATATTTGGTGGTGTTATTGAATTCTACAGGAGCGCTACATATCTTTGGAATCCGGCCGCTGGTGGTGCATGGGTTGTTTCTGTTGGAGGAACTTATCAATATTCAAATAAAAGGCTTATAGTTAATGACAAGAATGTACATTTGTTCACTAATACGACTAACGATTTAGGGGCGTCTGGGATGCTTATATTGTACAATGCAGCGCAACCTCCCACGACGCCTGCCACTAACGCCGCAGGATTTTATGTTTCTTCTGGTGAAATGTACGTTTATGATGGAGCAGGAAATGCTACGCTCATATCACCTCACGACTCAACTGGCAGATGGATATTTTATTCAAAGAATCTAAAATCAGGCAGGGAGATAAAAGTAAATATGGAAGAGTTAATTTTAGATTTAGCTAAATTTATGAGTAATATAACTGGAAAGGATTATATAGAAATTTCTGAAGATTCTGATTATAAGTAATGACACGCATTCAATTCACAGAAAGCGTCCGGAAATTGTTAAACTTCTGTTATTACCATGGCATCCAGGTACAAATCGACTGGGTACGCCGATCTACGAGGGAGCAAGAACACCTTTTCAGATCTGGTGTAAGCTGGACAATGCGGTCAAAGCATCTATCGGCAAAGGCAGTGGATCTGCAGGTCATTGAGAATGGGGAATTCGTAGAGGACGGCTGGCAGTATGAAGCCATGGGACGTTACTGGAAATCCCTTGGCCCCGGGCATGTGTGGGGTGGGGATTGGAATAATAGAGATGTTTACCATTTTGAAGTAAAATAGCCTACCCTAAATTTTTCTCTTGACAATCTTATTTTTATTCCCTATTTTGTTGACAACATTAACAGGATCTAATATGGCAAGTTATATTGTTCGACTACTGTGGAGTCGCGGTATCACCTTGGAAGACATCGCCAAAGAATTCGGAGTTTCCCGCCAATTTGTTAGCATGGCAATTACCCGCCAGAGGAATTCAAAGAAAGCTCGCCAAATTAGGCGATATGTCCAAAAAATCATAAAGGAGGAGTAATATGGCATACTATATTCTCAATTCGGCCGTGATAACCACACCGGGAAATTATATTTATCTGCATATTAACATTAATGAAGCCCGGCGATGGTTAAAGGAGAATCCCTGGGAATCTACTCTTGGTTACGAGGAAACTGCCAAGGCACTGGAAATGCTGGTGGGAATAAAAATCCCAGTTAATCGGAAATTGATTAAAATGAAACCGGGTGATGAGGCACTGGTTTTTCGTTTAACCCGCCGTCTGGATGATCCCGCCATCAAAGGCTCAGTTGGCATCGATTTCATCATTGAAAATTGTGAAATCGGAATTCTTAAAAGACTAAAATAGGAGGAGCCATGAAAGATCGTCGAATTCTATTAATTATCGGCTTAAGTCTGATTATTCTGAGTCTTTTACTCATATTAAAAGTTTCCGGCGCGATATTGGCCCTGACCCCAATGGTCGTCCGTGCAAAGAAAAAAGAGATTCAATCATTTAAACACCGGGTGATGAAAATCATGTGGGATTTGCGGGAGGAAATCGGCGAATTAAATATGAATCCAGCCCGGGATGAAATGTATGGCCTGATCACACATGCTTTCGTATTTACTAACCATGAGAATTTCCAAAGAGCATTTGATGTAATCCAGGATCTGAAAACAATGTTTCAGGAATTGGATATCCGACCGCAAAACAGCATTATCGACATTGAATCGTTACTGAAAAATTTGATTCAATTGCAAAAAGAACTGGAGCCCAGCCATGCCGGGGATGTTAGAGGTTAACAAAAGCATCACAGTATGTTCAATTTGCGCTGAAAAAATCGATTACGATAAAGATCAGGTTTATGACCTTGAGGCAGGCAGGTATTGTATGGAGTGTTGCCGGTCATATCTTCTAAGAATCATACATAAGTACATAGAAATCCTGGATGATCTTTATTATAAAATACAATATAAATATCAGATACAAACCGAAGACGCTGAAGAAATATACCAGGCATTATTAAATATAGAAGAGGAGCTGACAAATTTAAGGAGGTACGCAAACAATGAGTAACAGCTTTTTTAAGGATCTCGAAAACACACGGCCATTTTTGAAGATGGCCTTTGAAGGTTTTCCGGGTACCGGTAAGACTTATACGGCGAGTCAGATTGCCATAGGTCTGCACCGGATGATCAAATCAAAAAAGCCGATTGTGTTCTACGATACCGAAAGGAGTCTCAAGGCCCTAAAGCCCCTGTTCGACAAGGCCGGTATCAAAGTTTTGGTAAAGGAATCGAGAACTCTGGCTGATCTGGAGATGACAATGAAATATTGCGAGGAAGGGACGGCGGATATTTTGATCATCGACAGCATTTCTCATGTCTGGGAGAGCTTTGTACAGGCATATATGAAGCAGAAGAAGCGCAATCGACTAACACTCGGAGACTGGGGGATCATCAAGCCACAGTGGAAGGAACGATTTAGTGATAAATTCGTGATGTCACCGATTCATATCATTTTCACCGGCCGTGCAGGATATGAATTCGATTTTGAAGAGGATGAGGATGGCCAGAAGCAATTGATCAAAACCGGAATCAAAATGCGTGCTGAAACGGAGATGGAATATGAGCCGGATATCGTAGTTTTGATGGAAAAAGAAAAAATCATGGAAAAGAATACGATGCGGCTGGTGCGCTATGCCAATGTGTTGAAAGATCGATCGACAATTATCGACGGGAAAAGATTCATGAATCCTACCTTCGAAGACTTCAAGCCCGCGATTGACGCTATGTTGGCTGGAGAATATGTCCCAGAAGAAGTCGAAGAAACACCGGATGTTTTCCCGAAAGATGGTGAAGATAAACGCACCCAGCGTCAGATTTTAACTGAAGAAATTTCAGGGTTATTTCTGCAAATTGCTCCAGGACAAAGTGCCAGAGAAAAGAAATTCCGGGCGGATCTTTCTGAGCGCGTTTTTAATACTCGAAGCTGGACCAAGGTGCAGACCTTACCAATCGAAATTCTGGACTGGGGGATTAACGTGCTCCAGAAATTCAAGAGGGAATTCCATTATTACGTTGTTCAACAACAACGCGAAGGTCTTCAGTGGACAGAGGAAGAAGCATTTGAAATCTTAGACAAAATCCTGTACAAGCCCAAAAACGAGAAAGAAGAGCTGGAGCAAATGTTCGGTCCGGATGATAGAGAGAGGACGGTAGAAAATGAAGCTAAAACTGAAAGCAAAGCTGAAAAAGTTGAAAATAAAGATAATGATCAGCCGACACTGTTTTAAGAGTGGTGGTAGGATAACATAAAAAAGCCCGGCTATATCCCGTTTAGCGAGATGAATGGTCTTTGACATGGCTCTCCATTTTTAAATGGGGAATTGTTTGATCTTTCAACCGATTTTTCAAGAGCCATGCATGAGATTCACGTGAAAGGCTGCCCTGTCGGCTCCGCCGGGTAGATCGGCAGGGCAAGTTTTAAAAATAGCAGGAGGAGATATGTCAATAAATATCAAAATCGAAAAAAAGGCCGGCTATTCTGCAAAATGGTATTTTAAAATTAGCAATGACCATTATATCCATGGTTATAGCATAAAAGAAATCTTATCACCAGCAATTAATAAACGAGATACTTGGAAGTTTATTACAAAGGGTAAAGAGTATAACATCCGTTATATTTACTTGGAAAATGATTATTACATTATTGAATTCGTGGAGAATCACGTACCAACAAATGCAAATATTGACAAATTTTTTAGTGATACGTTTGATAAATTATATGATTTTTTTAATGAACTGATAGAACTTTATGAACTTAGTAAAGCAATTAAAATTTATGAGGAAGGCAGTAAATGAATTGTGACGAACTTATATTCGCCCTTGTACTGGGTTATATGTTTGTATTCCTCGTTTTGATAATTGTAGGAATACTAATAAAAATGGAATTCAGCTACTTCAGGAAAAAAGACCAAAATAAAATCCGCGAACTGGAATCATTTGTTGACATGGTTGAAGAATTTTCCGGGGATTTTATGTTGATGGAGGAAATAAAGGCACTAAGAAAGAGATTAGGAGAAAGCGATGAGCGATTTTGATTTCAATGATGCATTAACAAAATTGGATCTGGCCATTGACTACATTGTGGATGTTAAGAATTTGATTTGGGATCTGGAAGGTAAATATGAGGATTTATTAGATGAAGTAGAGAATATGAAAGTGACAATAAGAGACTTGCAAGAACAATTAGAAGACTTGCAAGAACAATTAGAAGAAAGGTCGAAATGATGTACTACATATATTTTGCAGACGGGCCAGAAGAAGGCCGTAAAATACTTAAAGAGAAGGCTCCGGAAGTGTTAGAGATTTACTCTAAGGATGGTGAGCTATTAATATATAGAAAAGTTAATACGACTGTGAGACTTGATACCTATCCGGTATGCATTTATGAAATAGAAGGAGGAGACAATGAAAGCGAAGGTTGATAAGAGTGGGTATTTGTGGTTGGAGCGGGTTGGGAAATTGAAGCCGGTGTGGTGCCCATACACTTACCGGGGGCCGGCGGATGATATGTTGGAATGTGGTGAGTGGTGCCCTTTATTCCGTGTCGACTCTCCCCACCAAGATGTTCAAGAAGGAATTTATTGTATTGAAATTGAATTGTGTCGCGCCAGATATGTAATTGATCGAGATGATTTCATTGACGAAAGGGGAGAAAAATGAAAAAATACCGCAAGAGGCCAATCATTATCGAAGCAATCCAATGGGATGGCAAACCAGAAACCTATGAAAAGATCGAGAAATGGAGTAATGATACAAAAAAAGAGTTGATTAAACGGAAAATTGTCTATGCAAAATATTCAAACGATTTACTTATAAAAACGCTTGAGGGAGTGATGAGAGCGAATGTAGGTGACTGGATTATTAAAGGCGTTAAAGGCGAATTCTACCCATGCAAGTCTGATGTATTTGAAAAGATGTACGAACCCGTTGATGATGAACACACACAAAACGATTTGGTGGAAACACTGGCAGATTATGCACACCGAGCATGGTCTGGGTGGATGAAATATTTGTTTAGCAAATCAAAGAAAAACAGCGATGGGACTGTAACGATACCAAAATGGGCTGTTAAGAGATGGGAAAGGCAGATGAATACTTTGTATAGTGACTTAACTGAAAAGGAAAAAGATAGTGACCGGGCGGAAGCAAACGAAATAATTGGAATTATTCAAGAATTCCTAAGGGGAAAGTTATGAAAAAATATCGCTTTAAAAAAGGATCCATTTCTATTGAAGCTGTAAAGTTAATTAGAGAAAACGCACTTCAAATAGTTCATTGGATAAATAGAAGAAACAAAAATAATATATCGGCAAAACTTTTTGATGAGGGGATCATAATCTTGACACGAGAAGGGGAGACACGTGTTTACTATGGTGATTGGCTGCTTCGGTACGGGAACGGGGTGTTTGAATTTTGTAAAGAGAACAAGATTAATGATATATTTAAATCTGATGACGAAGAACCCGCCACACAGCAACAGCCCACACCATGCGGCAATGGCAATGAAATTCACGACCTGCTTATAGAGGACATCCGCAAACGCAAAGAGCTTGGCAAACAGAAATATGGCGAGCCGCTGCGTGCATTTAATGGCAGAAATGCGCTGGTGGATGCGTATCAGGAAATCCTTGATCTGGCTGTTTATTTGAGGCAGTGGATTGAGGAGCGGGAGGAAATTATTGAAGATTTAATTTCACTTATTGCGGATGCGTGCACGGATTTGGATGGGAATTTGGATAGCAGAGGCATGGGTTCATACACGGAGGCATTGCGTACGCTTGAAATGCTTGGGATAGTCGAAATTATTGAAATACGTTCGCCTAACTGGATAATTGCGAAATGGAGGGAAAAATGAGAGAGATTAAATTTAGAGGTAAAAAAGTAGATAATGGTCAATTTGTAAATGGCCAGCTCGTACTTACTGTTGATGGTGATGTATATATTTTGGTAGAACCATATAGTGATGTTTGTGATCGTGGTGACATTTCTTATGGCACTATTGGAGCTGATCAAATTTGCGAAGTCGTCAAAGAAACAATCGGGCAGTATATAGGCTCAAAAGATAAAAACGATAAAGAAATTTACGAAGGAGATATCCTCAAAATAAACTTTGCCGAACGAGAATTTATAGGCATTGTAAAATGGGATAATACATACCTTGGATTTCACCCTTTTACTAAATATCCTTTAGATCCTGACCATGTCGAAATAATCGGAAATATTTATGAGAATGAAGACTTATTGGAGGAATAACTATGTGTAATTGCATCGAGGAAATTGAAAAGGGCAAAGTAAAAGATCAATTAACGGAAATATTTAAGAAAGAAGGCCTTACTGTAGAATTTGTAGAATTCATTGATAAGGCAATCGTTTTCTCAAATGAAATTGACTTAAAAACCATTAGTAACATAGAAATCAAAGTTAATGAGCGAAAACGGAAAATTAAAAGAAGTATAACGCATAATTTTTGTCCTTTTTGTGGGCAGAAGTATGAATCAAAAAAAGAGGATGAAAGATAAAAAGCTGGATAGCCAGATATGAAAAAAATATATCAAGCAATAGCCGATTTCTTAAAGGCATACAGGGAAGGAATGAATGACTTTTTCAAAATTTACTTTGGGGAAGAAGAAATATGGGTAAGAAAAAAATTGTAAAAATTGATTGGGACGCCATTTTCGAATATTTGCTTGGTACCTGCTATTCTCCAGCACAAGCGATTGATTATTTCGATCTGGACTGCGAACCCGATGATGTGGAGGAAGAAATGTTGAATATGGGACTTGAGATTTGTCCAGGTTGTGGCTGGTGGGTTGAAAGCTGGGAGTTGGTAGATGAAGATGGTGAGGAAGTTTTGTGTGATAACTGCAGAAGTTAAAATAAAAACAAGGAGGAGTACTTATGAACACAGAAAAAGCAGAAAAAATCCTGGCCGAAGAAGGATGGTTATTTGGCCCTTGTCAGAAAGCCGATACTTCTCACCATATTTCCCTCTTCCTTGAGGGATACTATCAGGCCGTTTACGAAATAAAAAAAGAAAATGAACCCCGCCCGGGTTGGCGACAGGATGATGGCTGGGGGGAGTAAGGTATTTAATAAAAGGAGAAAGAAAATGAGTGGTGAAAATCCGAAAATTAAGCAACTGGAAGAAATGTTAGGTAAGCTGTTAGACAAAAGTGGTTTTAAATACGAGTACAAGGAAGAGATTATTTGTGGCCATAGAGACAACTGCTGCCCAAAGTGCAAAAAGAGCGTTTATACTGTCTTTTATCATCCAGATAATGGTTTTTACAAAGGTTGTCGATCAAAATTTACGCAACCACACAATGAAATGAAAAAAGAACACTTGCACTATTATTGCCACTACTGTCGCTACGACTGGTGTGAAGAGATCGAGGAGGAGTAGCAATGACAAAAAAATTGTCAGATTATTTGACCAGATACATCGATGTTGGTGAAGATGTTGACAGCGATAGATATGAAAAGTTGAATAGTGTTAGGTATAAAAGCACGATTGAAAAAGTTTATCATTATGGTGGAATCATATACCCTGCCTTAGATTGTGGCCCACCGAATGTACTGGCCAGAAAACTGGGCATAAAGCAGAACACAGACTGGGATT
This sequence comes from Calditrichota bacterium, assembly GCA_013152225.1. Lineage (GTDB taxonomy): Bacteria > Zhuqueibacterota > Zhuqueibacteria > Residuimicrobiales > Krinioviventaceae > Hydrothermomicrobium. The sequence continues at coordinate 32,256 of JAADGR010000204.1, read as the reverse complement.
TGAACTGGACCTGGCCAGAGATGATCCCCAATTATCGGACAATTACGGCTTTTGAAGTTATCGAGCATCTTCAGAATCCGTTGCTTTTCGTTCACGAAGTCTACGACCATCTGGATGCTGGCGGCACATTCTATTTGACAACGCCAGTACGCTGGTGGATGGGCAAAGGGAAACATCATTTCGCTGAATATGATGAAGACGATCTCATTTTTTTGCTTCTGGACGCAGGTTTTCAAAAAATAGAGATCGAAAGGATTCGCGTTTACCAATTGAACAAAGAACACATCGGCATTAGGCCTATTATTCGCTTTATTCGTGATCGTTTAAAGGGTCAATGCTGGTTTATTTGTGCCCAGAAAATATAATGAATACATATTCACTCTAAATTTAACGGGAGGAGCTATGCAAATTTATTCAATTAAGCTTAAGAATTTTATCTGCCACGAGAGTCTGGAGCTGGATTTTAAGAAGAAGATCAATATCATCACTGGCCCGAACGGCTCCGGTAAAAGTGCGATTCGAGAGGCGATCCTTTACGCATTAACCGGCGATATTGGACGCCATCCGGTTAAGTATGGCGAAAAAAGCTGCTGGGTGGCCCTGGTTACGCCAGATTTCGCTGTGGAAAGGCAGGAATACAATTCTTCCACGCCTACCAAGCTGAAAGTATTTGTCAAAGGCGGTGAATTCGACGGCAACAACACCAGCAAACAACAACGTCTGATAGAAATGCTGGGAACGAACGAAAAAGTTATCCGTGCGGTTATTGATTCCGGGAAATTTCTTCAGATGAAGCCGGATGAAAGGAAGCAAATTGTCTTTGACGTTTTAGACATCGAGATCACAGAGGAAAAGTTAATACAATGGCTCAATAACAAATTCGAAGGGAAAGACTGGTCTGGCTTCATAAAGAAACTGAAAAAAGAAGACAAATTCTTTAAGCTGGATCAGGAGCAGTACATCCGCAAATTGGCCACCGATATGCGGAGACTAATAAAACGCGAATTAAACAAATTGTCAGCCGAAATCGACCGCTATCTGGAAGTGGATCCGGAAGCTAAAAATCTATTGCCCAAGGCAGAGGCTCTCTTATCTCAGCTGGAATCCGAGCTTAAAGAGGCGCTTGAGCAGAAAGGGCAGAAAAAGGTTGAGCTGATGGAGGAGCTCAATAAAAAGATCGACAAAAAAACCAAAGAGCGAGAAGAGCTCTTCAAACAGCGAAGCGAAGTAGCTGCGTCCCTTGCGAAAGCCGAAAGTCATATTGCGAATCATCAGGATATGATCGAAAAAATCAAGAAACTGGGCAAAAAGTGCGTGCTGTCAGACAAAATCGACTGTCCGATGTCAGGCGAAGATATTCAGAAGCTCATAGAAGCAGAAGAGTTTGCCCTTCAAGAAACACAGAAAATGTACGATGATATCAAAAAATCAATGAGCAAACTCGACAAAAAGATCAAAAAGGCCGGCCAGGAACTGAACGAACTCATGAAACAGCGCGGAGATTTGCGATGGGAAGATCCTGAACTGAACAAAAAGATCCAGGAGCTGGAATTCAGGATCCAGCGAGGAAAAAATTACATTCAGGAATTGAAAGATAAAGCCAATGCAATCGAGCGGAAGAAGGAATTGGAACAACAGATCGCTGAGAAGAACGAAGAAGTGCAGTTATGGGACGGCTTAGAGAAAGCTTACGGAGAAAAAGGGATCAAAGCGGAAATCCTACGCGATGTGATCAAAAAAATGGAAGAGAAGGCAAATGAAGTCTCCGACGCTGCCGGTATTGGAAAAATCACGTTTAAAACTCAGGAAAATGGCAAAGAAACTTTTGAAATTCTCGTAAATGATAAGCCCCACCTACAATACAGCACTGCGGAGCAACATGTGATTGCTCTGGCGGTGCAGCACGCCATATCCAGCCTCTCTAACTTACGTCTGCTGGTCCTGGATAATGCTGAACTCTTCGTAGAGCCGCTAAATGTCAAAGTATCCGCGGCTATTTTCAGCATCCAGGGCCAGTACGACACTATCCTCATTTTCAGATCCCAAAATAAATCATTTGAAGACACAGAAAAATTTGATACATTTCACCTGGAGAAATAGTCAGGGAGAGATATGGCACGCAAAAGACTGATTAGCCCGGGATTTTTTCTTAACGATGAGCTGGCAGAGCTACCACCGCTTTGCCGGCTTCTTTTTATCGGTCTGTGGACAATCGCTGACCGTGAAGGCCGTTTAGAGGACAGACCAAGGCGTATTAAAGCGGCGATCCTTCCTTATGATGATTGCGATGTGGATGAATTTTTAGAAATGCTTTATAAAAAAGGATTTATAATTCGATATCAAGTCGATGAAAATCATTATATTCAGATATCAAATTTCACCAAGCATCAAAACCCGCATATCAGAGAACCTGCGAGCACAATACCTGCACCGTGCATGAACAGTGCTAATACTTCCAACAAGAAATGCAAGCACAGTTCCGGCCCAGCAGATACAGATACAGATACAGATACAGATACAGATACAGATACAACAACAGATACAGATACAGTAACAGAGGCATGGAATGCTCAAACTGTGCAATCACGTGATTGCAGCGAAGAAAATGAAACTGTTGCTGTTGCTGTTACTGGTGTTGTTTCTTTTTTAAATTCTTTAATGACCGAAAAGCAAACACGGAGATTACTCCAGACGTTCGGAGAAACGAAAGTCAAAGAACAAATCGAGCATCTAAAATTTCTCTTAGCAAACGGTTATGAAATCAAAAATCCAGGCGGATGGCTTAGGAAGGCAGTTGAATCGGATTACAAGCTACCTAAGGATCTCATAGACACAAAGAAAAAGAAAAAAGAAATCGAAAGACGAAAGCAACTTGAAGAGATGTGGTCACTCATGCCAGATACGGAGCAGACAGAAATAAGAGATATTGCACTCACCCGCATGAAAAGAGCCAGCCCCATCATTTACGAAATTTACAAAAAGATCGGCAATTTTGAAGATGCCATGGAAGAGCCGGCGTTCATGGATGTTTTTATCCGGCTCAGAAATGAAATACTCACGGAAAAACTGAAAGGAGAACCGCCATGATCATTTCTCTTGACATCGGTCTGAAAAAAGCGATCGCCTATGCTGGCATTGCCGGGGACACGCTGGTATTTGTGGGTTCGACAGAAAAAAAAGGCGCATCTGGTCTTGACGAAATCTTTGCCTTCATCCGCGACGCCCACAAATACAACTACCGATACATTGAAACGATCGTGACTGAGCGGCCCTATAAAAAGGCGAATCCGGAAGTTTTCCGGCAGTTTGCGCAAATCATCGGCCGAATTGAAGAATTCTGCAATGAACAGGACATCGAGTTACAGCAGATCATGCCAGCACATTGGAAACGTAGTTACCTTGCAAAAACAAAATTCCCGGCAAAATCAAAAGAAGCGAATGCGCTACTGAATTCTATCGCAGAAAGCATTATTCGCAGGAACAATTTCACACCAGATGAGCGAGACGCGGTTCTCCTGGGAATGTATTATGCACGGAGGAAAAAATGAAACCGCCAAGAGTTCGACACGAGTGCTATCGTTGCGGTGATATTGCTCCAGGATATTGGTCACCGCTTGGTTGGCGGTGTATGACGTGTCTGCGAGAAATGAAGTTTGATGCCGATTATCTCGGACTGGTACGTGGGAAAGTTAGCTTGCCCAAAAGCAGAAAAAAATATTATGGCGAGAAATGCGCATGTGGAAAGCTCGTGGAAGTCCGGGGAATGTGCAAAAGATGCTATAATCGTTTCATCAAAAATCGGGAGAACAAACATGACATGTCCCATCTGTGAAAATGACAGTAAGCGATGTATGTGCGAAAACAGGGATGAATTCTATGCGAAAAAATGTGAATTTTGCAATGGTGAAGGGAATGTCGAATTCGAATACACTGACTATCTTGGAATAAATCATGAGCTAAAAGCACCTTGTGGTTTGTGTGGCGGTAAAGGTTCTATCTATTACAAGATTGTTAACGGAAAAATATTCTGGAGCATTTAAAAATAAAAAGCCCCGCGCGGTGGCGGGGCTGGGGGGAGAGAAACGGTGGTAGGGGTATTTCAGGCATGGTCGTGAATGTGCTTGGCGAATATGCCAATCGCCGCCAAGCAAATAATTATGCCTCCGGCTACAATCCCGAAGAATTTTTGGGCAGTTAAATATGCTGCCCCAAATATTGCGATGGTAACTACAACAGCGGCCACAATGGCCGCTACTATGGCGAAAAACAACTTTAGGAACGACATTTCAACCTCCATTCGCCGCCTTGCGCCACGCGGGGCGGCTTTACTCGTCTCCGGCCGTGGCCGCCGCGTTTTTCGATTAAGGCGTACCTTTGCCAACAATTTCGCACTCACGGTCGGCAATAATGAGTTTGTATTCATTCCCGAACCGCATGCTGTTAGCGTGGCTGCTGTGATGAGCGATCGTAACTGTGTAGGCGATATCACTTTCCACGGGTTTTACTTGTTCCTCGTAATTCCGATCCCGGCCGAACCCTTTCAAAGTGGTCTTGTGCCAGGATCGAACTTCATAAAGATAAAACTTTGGAGTGGCATCGGTTGGATCGAAAACGAGATACTCGGAATCGTCAGTAATCTGCTGTCCGTTAATGCCTTCTTTGGAAATCGTTTTTTTCATTTTCCGGATTTTCACTACGACTTCCTTGTCTTTTTTGAATTTTTCGAGTACTTCCTTGTGAATGAAGATCAAAGTTTTCCCCATATGCCGGGCACCGCCCCAGACTCCGTATTTGCGCCCACCCCAGCCGTGGATGTAATATAGCCCCGAAACCTTTTCTTCGAAATACCATGGCCAGATGGTGAGCTTTACTCCGTCCCATTCTTGGAGACATTTCCTGCTCAGCACAATCTTTTCCAGCCCCTGCCGCTTGTCGCAGCAGGCAGGGCAGGACTTCGGAATGCTCTGAAGCCCTTTGATTGAGTAGTCGTGGGGATCAAAATCGAAAGTTTCCCCGCACGTCTGGCAAACCAGCTTTACGATGACGGTCGCCGCACCTCCTTTTTTTGATTAACCATCCCCCGCTCCCGTTCATCCAGCGCCTGGCGAGGACGCCGGCGAACGTTCGGGATTCGAACCCGACCCGCAGTGGGGACTTACTGCGGTACCAGCGGAGGTAGTTTCCCCGAACATGGTTCTTTTTATTTTCGTTACCAGTTTGTCCGGCAGATCCCTTCTATAGCCGGACAAATATCTATCCAGAATTTGCGCCTCTCTCTCCGTCAGAGATGCAAAAATTTTTTCAAATAGTTCCTCATTTCCTTCTGCAGGCTTCCATGCCAGATTCTCCGGAAGTTCGGATACCATCCGAATGTTCATCCGGAGAAAGTTACTCGCGGCATTCCTTGCCGCGATCCATCGGAAAGTAAAATTTCCAAAATCCGGATGGCCAGAGAGCTCCAGAAGGCGAAGACATGCCTCCTGAATTGCGTCCCAGAACCATCCATCTATCTTCCATCCCCACAAATTCGCCAGCCGTTTCACGGCGGCGATTGCGGGGATAATAATCATTTCGATAGGAATATCGGGGTTATTTGGGGCCGGGATCACAACTCGATGATGATATCCGAGTCGAATCCAGCCCCGCTTTTTCCCCCGATATGCAGTGGCTCGGGAAACCCCGAACCATTGCTGGATTTGCGAAGAATCCCAATATTTGCAAACGCGAGCTTTCATTACTCCTCCTTTAGTTCCCCCTCCCGGATTCGAACCTGCGACCTTCGGGTCATGAGCCCGATGAGCTACCAGACTGCTCCACCCCGCAATATCGACCGTCTCAGCCGTCGGCGCTGGCAACCCTCTTTCAATCCCTTTTTGAACCCCTTCCGGGGCCCCGGGCGGCGGATTCAAAGGGGTTGCCCCGAAAATCTCCGCCCGGGTAGGCCGGCCTTTGGAGCCCGTGAGGGATTCGAACCCTCGACCGCGGGTTTCAAGGCCCGCATTCCTACCAAGACGGGCCCGCTGAAAACTTAATACACACCATCCCCATGCCAGCGGACGTAAACGCCCCTGGTGATTCGTTTCAATTGCTCTCCCCCATCACCGCGGAAGTTGGCGGCAAATAATTCGCCATCTCCGCGGCGATAAACAGGGACAGTCCCCTGCCATGTTGCGTTAAAACTGGCAGGTTTTAATTTAAAAAAACTTTCTGCAGTGGCGGGAGATGTGCAGTAATAAAGTACCCCGTCACTGCCTGCATACCGGTGAAATTTTTTGTAAAACATAATGAATCATCCTCCTTTTATTTTTGTAGCCTTTAGCTCCCTCTCCCGGAATCGAACCGGGGCCCGCGGGTTTTCAGCCCGCTGGGGCCACCAGGCGAGGGAGACCAGCCCCAAACTCAACCCCGCTTTTTTAACCACTCTGCCACCGCTCTCCGAATTATGGCGGCGGGAGTGGTGAAGTTTCGTTGGGCCTCTTTCTGAACCGCCCGCCACAGGCGAAGTGGCAGGCGGATAGAACGCACTACTGTTCGATCGGATTTCAATTTCATATTAGGACTCCAGGATTTTGCGGATTTGAGCGAGCTTTTCTGATTCGATTTCGAAGGTTTCCACGTTTAGAAGTTTCCCTACGAAATCATCCAGTGCTTTGATGGCTTGCTTGACGTTGAAGTAATCTATTTCGTTTTCCTCAAGCACACGAGACCAGTCAGGATCTCTGTCTGTCACGACGACGGCATTTCCATCCTCAATCCGGAGATAGCATTTACCTTCACCGTATACCCAATGACCAGCGCGCTGAGACCAGAATGAAAATTTCACGAAGAATGTTTCGTGAGTGCAATATCCGGAAGCACGATCTGGGAATTGTTCGGAAATCTTTCGGAGAATAGCAAAAAAATCTTCCTTGGCCCTGTGAGTTGCACGGTTTCTCCGAGAAAACCTGTCGAAAATCTTTTGGATTTGGTTTTGAGAGACTTGGACTGCCATGACTTCTCCTCCTTTTGTTTTGTGGTTTTCAGCTCCCACCACAATATACGACAAAGAACTACAATTGTCAGGAGGAAAATTGAAAATTTTTATTTTTTTTTAACGAAATGGCCTAAATTCAAAAAAAATAGTTGAAATTTTAATCGGGTGAATTTATTTTCGCCGCGGAAAATGGGGGGAATATGGCGAAAAAGGAGAAAAAAAGCGTAGGTAGGCCACCAAAATATCGAACTGCGGAAGAGCTACAGGCGAAAATAGACGAGTACTTCCAGGCGTGTGATGCAGATGGAAAGCTCTACACTGTGCCGGGTATAGCGTATTTTCTCGGATTTTCACGGCGGCAGTCGATTTTCGATCTCAAAAAAAAGAAGAAATTTTCTGACACAATAGGGAGGGCGCTGCTGCGAATCGAGAATCAGCGCTTAGATATGTCACTCAGAAACAAAATCAACCCAAACGTGTCAATGTTCGATCTCAGGAACAATTTCGGGTACAAAGATGAAAAAAGCATATCCCTCGACGGCAAGATGGACGTTTCTCACGCTGTATATGTCGTTCCTGGTTTTTCTGGGGGCGGTGAATCTGGGGGTGGCGCTGGAAATGGCGGCGAAAAAGGCTGAAAAACCGCTTCGGCTGTTGCAAAAAAAGCGTGGGAGACCGAAAAAGGGCACGCCTCGCATACCGAAAAATGCGAAGGTGATCCAGCCCCAGAAGGGCGGGCAATGGGAATATTTTACCCGAAGCGAATTCGAAGTACTGTTCGGGGGCGCCGCTGGGCCCGGAAAATCATGGGCGCTGGTGATCGACGCACTTGGCCTCCAGTTTCGATCCACACCTGTTCAGAAGGCGGCAGTCGAAATCCCCGACTACCGTGCTGTCATCTTCCGCCGGAAGACCACGCAGCTCTCGAAGCTCATCGACGAAGCGAAGAAATACTACTGTTCCAGCCCATTCCATGCCACATACACTGCCCACCGCCGGGGAGATCCGGGCCCTTCGTTTACATTTCCCTCGGGTGCGCGTATCTTCTTTTGTCACATGGAGTTAGAGGAAGACAAAGAGTCGCACCAGGGAATTGAGTACCAGTTTGTCGGCTTTGACGAACTCACCCAATTCACGCTCACGCAGTATCTTTACCTTTTTTCCCGTGCTCGGAGTACTATTCCGGGCCTATTCCCACGCATCCGGGCCACCACGAACCCTACCGGTGCCGGTTTGCTGTGGGTGAAGAAGCGATTCATTCGAAACGGTGATATTGTCCTCGAGCCGAAAAAAACCTACTATTTTGCCCCCGATCGCAGTGTTTCCGATCCGTACGTGAACCCGATGGGCATTATGGTCAACCGGGACCACCCGGACGCGCGATCGAGAACGTTTGTGCCGGGATTCCTGCATGAGAACCGCATTCTCATGGAAAATGACCCTACTTACGTACAGAATATCCGGGCCATGGGCGCGAAATATGAGCGCGCATTACTCCACGGCGACTGGGATGCTTTCTCAGGCGACTTTTTCGACGATTTTTCGAACCAGTTATGTGTGCGGCCGTTCATCATCCCGGAAGATTGGTCTCTCATCGGATCCCTCGACCCTGGGTGGAGTTCCCCCTGTTCCTTCGGCCTTTCCGCGCGGGATTTCGAAGGGAATATATACCGGCTTTTCACATATTACGTTCGCGACGCGAGCCCCGACCAGCATGCGCGGGCCATCCGTGAAATGATCGAAAATTTCCCGTATACGCGCGGGCGGATGCCGGACTACATCGTAGCCGGGCATGATGCATTCGAGCGGAACTCGCCTTCTGCGATCCATTCGAATGAATACACGTTCGAGCGCGTTTTTCGAAATATCCTGGGCCTTTCGCTCCGGAAAGCGCGGACGGAAAGGGTATTGGGATGGTGGGCATGGAAGCAGCTCATGCGGCAGAGAAAGTGGAAGTATTTTGACGGGTTCAATGATCCGCTGATTGAGGAAATTGTTGCCGCCCAGCATGATGAAAAAGTGCCGGAGGATATCGAGGGCCGGGGAAATGATCCGAATGTGTACGATCACGCGCTTGATGAGACCAGATACAGCGTTCTGGCCCTATTTGAGCCAGAAAAACATGTGCCGCGCCAACCGCGCGAAGATGATGATTACGCGCTTGAAAACTGGCGCGAAGAGGTATTTGAACTGGAAAGACCTGTAGGAGCAGATGGCGTATGAAAAGGCTTCTTGAAATGTATCGAAAGCATTCGCGTCATTACGATCGTGGCCTTTGCCCTGCGTGCGAAAAAGAAACATGGTTTCGTTGGGAAATGGACGAATTCACGATGTGCGGCGTGTATCGGTGTTGCGAATGTGGTGGGTATTCGGCTGTATTGCCGACCGAAATGTGTGATTTCCGGGATCATTTCGGTGTGTCGGCAGAAGAAATTTTTCGAAAGGAGGAAAAATGAAATTGTATCGCTGGATACAGGATGTGTGGCGGTCATTTGCGCCGAATTATTGTCGCGGTCGGTGCCCAGAATGTGAGATGGAAACATGGTTTCGTTGGGAAAATTATTGGGTGGTCCACCCGGAAGAGCCGCCTATGTTCGGATTCTATTCGTGCTGTGAATGCGGCTTCCATACACCGATTATCCCGACGAAAATTACAGTAGACGTTCTGAAAAAGGATTTCGGCATGACCTGGGAAGAATTTGCTGAAAAACACCTGAGTGGGGGAAAATGAGTGTAGAAAAAGACAGAAGGGTATCCCGAATCGCGCAGACGTTCCTAAATGAGTACGGAACGTGGAAGCGTATCTATGACGAAATCGAAGAGGGATACCTTTTCCTCGCGGGTGAGCAGTATACTGAGAAGCAGAAAAGGTGGTATGAGTCCCAGCGTCGCCCCACAAACGTATTCAACCTTCTTTTGCCGATATTCAATCAAGCTCTCGGCGATTTATATCAGAATCAACAGCGCATTCGCATTTTTGCGAAGCGTGGTGGCGATCCAGAAATTGCGGCGCTTCTTGAAGACATCATTCTGCACGAAAATCAGCAAACTGAATTCGAATTTGAGCTCGGGAAAACCATTCTGGCTGGTCTGGTGAAACACGGGTACATATTCCCGCGGTATTCGAACGAACTGCAAGTCGACGGTTCTATTGTCGTGAAAAACGTTGACGAATTTGAAATTATGTTCGATTCCCGTGCCCGGGAGGACTTTTTGGACGATGCCGCGTATTTGATACGTTCCCGATTCCTGCTTGTCGAGGATATTTTTCGGTTGTGGCCCCAGCACCGCTCGAAATTGAAGACCATCATCGACGACATTGAGCAGAGCCGATATATGGAAAATGCGACCCTTGACCTTGCGGCAATGATGCAGCACCCGGACTTCGTCGACAAAAAGGAAGGAAAATACCGGGTGATCGAATTCCATGAAATCATGTACGAAAAAGTGCTCGTAGCCTATGACACGCTTACGCGCGAGGAAGTTGTCGTTGAAAATCTGTCAGAGAAAAGGCGCGAACTGTTTCTCCGTGCGAATCCGCAGATGAAGCTTATTGAAAAAGAAGCGAAGATCAAGAAAATTACTGAAGTTATACCCGGTTTGAACTTCTATTTGCAGGAACGGATGGCAGACCTGCAGGATGGCACCTACGATTACATAAGATTTGTCGCCTATCCCTATACAAAACAGGCGATTGATCACTTTGGTATTTTCAAAAACGCCAAAGGGCCGCAAAAAGAGTTCAATGACCTACACAATCGAACGCTGGATATCGTAAACAAGACCGCGAATCCCGGGCAGATCAGAAAACAAGGCGCTTTCGTGAATGAAAAGGATGCGTCACGATTTATTCACCAGCCTGGAGTTGACCTTGTGGTGAAAAAGGACGTTGATGATATCACAAAAGTATGGCGCAGAGTGGATCCACCGCAGACGATCCCAAACACCGATCGGCTTTCAGTAGAAGCAGTTGAATTCCTTTACCGGGTGACCGGGATCACGCCGAACTTGCAGGGGCTCGCAGAATCATCGAACGAACCGGCTTCTCTCTACGCGCAGAAAGTGCAACGAGCGCTTACAAGTTTCATTCCGGTGGTGAAAAACATAGATCGCATGCGGAATCGCGTGCTGAACAAAGAAATCCGACTTATCCAGATGTATTACACCAGCGAAAGGATGTTCCTTGTCGCAGATCCGGAAACATTCGAGCGAAAAGAAATTTACATCAATTTGCGAATCGGCGATCATATCCTCAACGACATCACCGTCGGTGAATATCAGGTTACGCCGGAACAGATCGACAACAACCCGACATCTCGACACGTGAGGTTTCTGCAAAAAACCGAAATCGTGGACAAAATATTCCAGCTCTTTGGCCCGCAGGCGGTGCTTATCATCGATCCGGAATGGTGGCTTGGTGAATTGGATCTCACTGGCATCCGCCGGGTGATCGAAAATTGGTATCAACTGGTGCAACAGCAGATCCAGCAAGGCCAGCAGGCCGAAGCATTTCAGGTTACCAAAGCCATGCTCGATTTAGCGAAACAAAAGGCCGGGCTTGCTTCCGTCCCAACAAATGGGAGTGAACCGGTTGTAAATAGATTGAACCAAAACGTAGAGGTGTAACATGACCGATCAGGAAAAAAATCAGGAACATCAGGAACAGAATGAAGATCGTGAAATTTTTGAACTTACCCCTGAAGACCTGGATTCTCTCGAAGAAGAGTTAGAGAAAGAAGTCCAGGCCGAACAGGGTTCCGATACCGGTACGCAGGATGAAGAAGCTGCCAAGTCCCAGGAAACCGACACCGGAGAAGGTGAAAAAGGTGAATCAGGGGACGAAGGTGGGGAAAAATCCCAGGAAAAGGGTGAAGAGCGTACCGAACAGGCGTCAAAAGAAAAGGAGGTCGAAGATGAAGCAGAAAAATGGCGCCAAAAAGCTGAGGAGCTTGAGAAAAAGCTTCTTGAGCTCGAAGGTAAAAAATTCGAGGATTTCGAGGAACTCACGGATGAAGAGTTTGAAATCCTCAAAGAAGAAGACCCTGAAGCCGCTTTCCAGTATCTGCGCGAGAAAGAAGAGTATGAGCGCTGGAAACAGTTGCAGGAAGAAAAGAAGCAGATGGAAGAAGAGGCTCAGATTCAGCAGGCCCAGAAGCAGACATGGGAAAACATTGTGGAATTTGCCAAATCTGTGGGCTACGATCCGGAATCGGATGCCGAAAACTTCCAGAAATTTCTCCAATCTGAAGAGTTTCGGAAGCTGGACCAGTTTGTTACCGAGAATTTCCTGCCGCGGAACGGTGTTTACACAAAGGAACAAATGGAGATGGCATGGAAAGCGCTCAATTTCGAGAAACTGGCGGCTCAGGAACGCATTAATGGACGGCAGGAAGCCGTTGAGGACATTTCAAAGGCCGGGCAGGGTGGTTCGCGATTCGATCGCGCTTCGCGGACAGATGCAGGGCGTGAAAAAGAAAAATTTGCGAATTGGACTGCTCGAGACATCATGAACGCGACTGAGGAAGAAATTGCTCAGTATGAAAAGTGGTTAGAAGAACAAGGGTTGTAAATCAAACGAAAACAAGGAGATTAAAATATGCCTAATTTTCAGCAAGGTTGGACAGGTGATCCGGCGGTAGTCCTTGCGCAACGTATGGGCTTTGACGTTCTGAAGCAGATGTTCTGGGGGCGATGGGCGAAGTTTACCACTCCTGGTGGTGTTCCTGTCTCCGATAAGATGATTCCCCGGGTGACGGAATCTCCCGTCGTCATTCAGAACGAGTTGTCGCAGGGGAAATCGCTGATCCAAATTCCGGTTCATCGAAATCTTAACCAATTGCCCCGGGTCGGGAATCAGCAGTTGAAAGATCATGAAGAACGGCCCAAAATCAACCATGCAAGTGTACCGATCGATGTGCTGCGTCATGCGGAAATGCCGTATGAAGGGTTTTTCGATCAGCAGATTACGAAGCAGTACAATCTTTTGAAGAACGCTCGACCGGCATTGCTGCGGTACTACGCGCGTGTCTCTGAATATCTGCAGGCATCTTATGCGATGTACTACGGGTTCAGTTACAACGTGCTGAATTCCTCGAACTGGGGTAGCCATAGCATCGTCAAAAAGAATTCCCATCCCAATTGCTACGTGGCCGGTACCGGTAAAGTATCCGGAACGCCAGGTACGTCCACTTACGAAACGAACATCGGAACCGCAGTGTCGAATCTGGGTGCTGCAAATAACTTCGATACCGGTTTTCTGCGCTTTCTGGCTGTGCAGCCGGAAATTCGGAAGATCGCTCCCATCGTGACCAATGAAGGAAACCGGTTGCGTCTGATAGTTGCGCATCCGTATCAGCTGATTAGTCTGAAAAACGATTCTCAATTCGACAATCAGGTTGCCGCGGCACGTGCGCAGGCCTTTGCAAAAGACAACCCGTACTTGTACGGTGCGCGGTACATCTGGGAAGGATTCGCGATTTTTGAAGCGGAAACGGTATGCTGGCCGGTTTCGGTGTCCGGCGGCAAGCCTGTTTATGGCCCGTCTTCTTTCACGGATCTGGATGACTTCGAATCCAAATTGCTGCCCAGCTCTGCAGGTGCAGTAGCCGGGTTCGTTTTGGGTATCAATGCTCTGTTCAAAGCGCAATCCCGGCTTGTTAATCAATTCAAGACCCGTGTGGACGACTACGGTGCCATTCTGGGTATTGCCTATCAGACGATCGAAGGTTATGCACGCGGTGATTTCTGGAATGAAGATGACGGAACTCGTGGTGAGTATCTGATCAACCGAGGTTCCGCATTGTTCATCACTTACGAATCGCCGCCGTCTACCTAATGACTGAAAAACAAAAAGGAGAACAATATGGGTGATTTAATGCGTCTGGCAGTCCCGGTGGTTCTGGAGAAGACGAAAGAATTCTCCAATTATTCGGGTACCGTCTACATGTTCTGGCTTCGGAGTCGCGACAATAAGAAGGAAATTCCTTTCATTGTCGTCGACACAGCGACGCTGACCCTGTCGGATTTCAACCAATACGACGATGGTACCGATGTCCCACTGGGCGCCATTCTGATTAACCTGAACGATGGAAAGTGGTATATCCGTTACAATAACGGTACGACCACGGCCTGGACGATCATTGGCAATGTAACATAAACCGAATAAGCGGGGGGCCAATGCTCCCCGCTTTATTTAAAAACGGAGGTGAACATGAAGCTATATTGTAAACTTGATGTGGAGAAGAAGGAAGTTGGTTATAGAGACCACCGGAATCGTGTTGTGAAGGGGTTCATTGTAAGGCCGTATGAACCGACCGAGATCCCTGATCATCACGCGAGAGAAATTTTGAAGCAAAATCCGCATCTGGTTGACACGAAGCCGTTGCAAAAGACTAAGGAAGAGGCAACTGAAACAAAACATCCGGACGCTGAGAATGTTGTAACGCTGTACGAGGAGCAAAATGACGGTAATTCAGATGATGACAAAGAATTCTGGGATAAGATTAAGGTCGTTCAAAAGATAGCCGGACTGAAGCTGGAGGACGTGAAGACGGCTCAAATCCGTGAATGGGGCCGCGAATTAGGGATTAAAATCCCGTCGAATGCGCCGAAAAAGAAACAGATTAAAATGCTGGAGGAAAGGTGTAAGGAACTGGTTAGTCAAGCTAAAGAAAAACAGGTAGCAAAAGTTGATTAAATACACTGAGCTCCGGGATGCTGTTCTTGGGTTTCTGGAAATCGATTCAACGGATAAAGATCGATTTCAGGTCGACGAAAATCTTAATAAAGCTCAAGAACACCTGCTTTTGATTTTACCGCTTGAGTTTATCTCTAATGCGGTAAAGACGTCCAAAACGGACTTAAAGGCCGGGCAATCTGCCTATCAATGGCCAGATGATTATATTCGCTTTGTTGCTGCCTGGGTGGATTACAAGAACACCATCACCTATTCAAATCCCGGAAAACCCTGTACTCCCCTGCCCGATGAACGTTTTATTTACATCGGTAATAAACAAACCTTTGCTTCTGAAAATTTCCCAATGATTGATTTGAATGTAGAGAACGGATTTGCTATTTATCCGGAGCCACAGACCACGGTCACTGAGGGTATTCGAATTCGGTATGTTTATTCGTTGCCGAATATTTCCTCAACGCAGGATTCGCTTTTGAGATATTCCCTTAAAAATCTTCTGGTTTATTATGCGACGTCTTTGTCTGCCCTGATCGAAAATTACCGGCCGAATCTGGCTTCAGCAATGCAGCAACTTTTTCAGGATGAGCTTAATGGCATGCTGCCAAAGGAGGAGAAATGATAAATCTTTACTGGAAATTGGAGTTCATTCGAAGGAGAATTCCGAATTGGCTCTACCATAAAGCATTTCGGAATGAAGGCAGGTCGTACTGGCTATCTTTACTATGGTCATTCTCTTGCGGTTACTCTATTTTCGATTGTTTTTACTACGATCATAGAACATGGGATTGGTTTAAAAGATTTCTATGGGCTGTTAAAAAATACATTTATTTTTGAGGTAAAGAATGAAAGCTTCTGAAATCATTGAAGATGTTGTTCATCGAGTAGGCGTTTCGGTTCTGCGAGAAAACGGCCCTAAATTTATTTTGCGGGCCATCAATCGCGTATATCATCAATTGAACCGTGAATTGCTTTGCCTGACACGTAAAACAACGTTTAATAGCTTTACTGATACGGTCAATTACGTCGATCGCCCCAGTGATTTAATACAGTTTTTCGCGATGGATCCGGCTTACGATTATGTTGATTTACAGGATTTTATGCTGGCCAGTACAGATCAGAAGATTTTCACTTTCAAAGGGGATAAAATTTACTTTTACAACGTGGATTCTTCGACTTCGATTGAAGCCTGGTATTATTCAACCGGATACGAAATCGTTGATAAAGACACGCCTGCAACCGGGGAAACGAATGTCCCTGAATGGGTTGAGGAGGATCTTCACCAGATTCTGGTGTATGGGACGGCATTGGACTTATCTCCAGATTATCCATTCAGGCAGAGGGATGAGGCATTATTTTTTAAACTCAAAGCAAGGTTGAGCGAAGTCAAAGATTTCAGCCATACAACGCCGAAGATTATTGGCGGTGCAGTTAAAATTTATCAAACAAATGATCCATATGGGTTGACCTAATGGGAGAGTTGGTAAAAGTCACATTGCGTCCTGGTGGAATGCGAACAGACGTTTCTGAGAATGATCTCAGCAACATCGAATATCAGGAAGTCAAGAATCTCAAACAGGACAAATTCGGGAAATGGGTGACCTGTAAAGGTTATAAGGATATTCTTGCTCTTTCCGGTGCAGATATCCGGGCGGCAATTGAAGTTACGGATGATATATCCGGAGATCGGTTTATTCTTTATCAGGATGGAACATCTCTAAAACGATTAGATTGGGATCAAACGAATGGATATAGCAATGCTACGCCAACTACTTTAACGTTGCCTGATGATGTCACGATTGATTCCAATGCCGTATTAAAATTCTTTTATTATCGTGGGGTGGTCAGGATTACAGGTGCTTCTGAGCCTATGTGGTATGGTTATATCGATAGGCAAAGATTTTATCATAATTTAGTAACAATTAAACAAGATACTTTCGAGAGTGGAACGGATGGCTGGTTTGGTAATTGGGCAAATATATCGCAGAGTTCGACATATGCTTTTCAGGGAACTTATTCTCTAAAGATTGTTCAGTCACAGACTTATGGTTACGCAACAAGTCAGCCAATAAATGTTACGGTAGGCAAATATTATCGTGTCTCAATAAATATGTATAAGGATAGTAATGACGATCAAAGGATTTACAAAGTAAAAATATGGAAACATTTATCAAGTGGAACTGAAACCATAGAAGAGCGAACCTTTAGTTCAACTGACAGATGGATAAAATTTACTTCAAGTATTTTTAAAGCGGAAACAAATCAAATTGAAATTGCAGTCTGGCCAAGTGATGAATCTACAGGAACGGGAACGTTGTACATTGATGAAGTAAAAGTCGAAAGAATTGACGCTGATCAAGTTGGTCCTGCATGGTTCCTTAAAAAGGCCAGGATTGAAAACGAAATTGCTGAGAATTATTGGAATACACAGTTTGATGATGTATTTAAAAAACATAATACAGCCCCAGGTACAATGTATTTGGGATATTTTTACATATATGATTTTGGACAATATCCTCTACATGAGGATATGATATGCAAAAAGACAGATTCTGGTTTTAGGTGGTTACCTCAAAACTATATTCTTGAGATGGAACCACAAAAAATTTCCCTTGGAATACCTACTGATTTGGATGAAAGAATTACCGGAATTGCTATAGTAGTAGGATTGAATGAAAGAATTACTTATGTCTCCGAGTGGGGTACGCCTTATGATGTAGCTACGTCTGTATATGAAAGGGAAAAAATACCGTGGTATGTCGTCACCACTTTTGATTTTACAAAACCTTTAACACCTATTAAGTATGAACATACTGAATGCGTATACGAAACGGCGACTAAAGATCGAATTTATATTGCTGCAGGAAATCACACGACAAAAGTTTGGTGGGAGAATGGTTATTTTTACGAGGGATGTAAAGTTACTATTGAGGTTGTTGGTGGTGGCAGATTAGATACAACTGTTATAAAGCAAGGACGGGCATCATCTTCTTATCTTGGTAGTGCGTGGTATATCCAACTTGCAGATGACGTATATCCTAATTTATTGAATTCAGATGTAGATCAGGTATTCGATGCTACTTTTGAAATCGATAGAATCTGGAGAGAAGATACAAATAATAATGTTTATTTAACAGATTTGTCAATTGGTTATAAAGGTGTCGAATACCACGAATTCACAGGTATTCCACCAGGTACAAAAGATATTAGCCCGAATTATCGTCATCACGTCGTTTTGAATGAACGTGCATTTGTAACATCACTTGAGGACGAAGAAGAAGATGTGATTCGCTACAGCCCAGAATATCAATTTGATGTGTTTCCGAACCTCAATATTATTCAAACAGAAACAGGCGATTTTGATAAAAATCTTTCAATCGTCAAACGTGATGATCGCCTGATGATTCTAAAGAAGAGAAGCATATCACAGGTTCAGTTTGCGGGAAATCAATTTTACCATGATTACATTGATAACCAGATCGGCCTATTTGCTGAAAACGGAACAGTAGTCATTGGTAACATTCTTTATTTTATGGATCGTGAAGAAGTCTATGAATACACCGGCGTTGCCCCCAGACCAATCCTCGCTAACCAGATGATGCAGAACATTTATAAACAATACGTTGACAAAAATAGTTTTTTGGCCTGGGATAAAGTGAATAACGAATTATGGCTTTTCCTCAATGGTCGGATATTCGTTTATAATCCAAATCGGCAAGAATGGTATGAGAGAGACACAGACATTGACCCGATAAAAGGTTATTTTGTTGATGCAGACGGACGATTTGTTGTGTTCAATCAAACAAAATTTGTGGATTATAGCCATAACGATTCGACATTCAACGAAAGTGTAACCTTTTCGCTTAAAAGTCGGATTATTGACAATGATTCACCTTATTTCTGGAAAAAACTAAAGGAGATTCGAATATTCGGCAAAGGAAATAAGAATCTTGTTGTGAAAGTGAAAGATCCACAAAAAACGGAATATCAGAAGACATTAACTCCGGATGCGACTAATGAGAAGGAAATCAAAGATTTCCCGAAATATCTGTTTAAGACGATGGATTTAACCGTTAGCGCAGAAGCGGCTTCAACGGATGTGTCAAATGAAATTAAGAAAATTGAATTAATCATTGAAAAATGGAATAACATGTAAGGATTAAATATGGCCAAAGAAAAGGACAAAAAGAAAAAAAAGAAAATCATCAAAACAATTCTGGATTTTTTGGCCCTATCTGATAAATTAGGATTGATTATTGGTGGCCAGGTGGGATTGTTCTTGAAGGTATTTGATATATTCATTGAATTTATCCGGGATCGATACGAGAAGAGCCTTGAAAAGAGTAAACAAATTAAAGATAAAATAAAGGACAAGGTCAATGGAAACAAAAAATCGTCCACTAAAGATAATGAGACCTGAAGATACCAACAAACCTGAAGTTTTCGAGAAGCTATTCGCGCACTATGATGATCAGATACGTTTTCTGAATTCAAGGCGAATTAAAAAACTCGACAAAGCCGAAAAAGGAAGCAACGATAGTAAGACCCTACAAAATGTTTTTGATAAGTTGAATGAATTAATTGACGCTTTAAATAGTTCGGACTTAACAAAGGATTGAGAAATGGGGAAAATCACAATCGAAGAGCGGATTGCGGCACTGGAAACGAAGGTGCAGACAGTCATTAATAACCAGGAAGCTACTCAAATCGTTCTGGAGAAGATTCATAATCTTCTTTTCGAAAAGAACGGTGGTAAAGAGAGCATCGTTTTTAGTGTCGCTGACAATTCAAAGGAAATCAGGGAAATCAAACGATGGATAAAGAATCAAAAAAAGCGACGCTACGATGCATCGATGCTGATATTTAGCAGTGCATTGGGTTTCTTAAGTGCTTTGCTCAGTGCACTGATTGTTTTATATTTAAACAAAATAATTTTAAACTAATTTAAGGAGGTCGTTATGGCCGGTATTCAAGAGACATTAGATGTCATCCGATTTGGTTTAGCCGTTGGTAACAGCCTGGGAAAAGCCCTGCAGGACAAGAAGTTTGATGTCGCGGATCTTTTATATTTTGTGGATTCGCTCACCAAGTTACCCAGTGCGCTTTCTGGCTTTGAGAAGGTTCCGGAAGAACTCAAAGACATGGAAGAAGCCGAATTTGAAGTGATCAAAGAAACCATCGCCAAGGAATTCGATATCCCGCAGGACAACATTGAGCCGATCATCGAAGATGCAATCAAAATCGCGGTGGTAATTCTGGTGTTTTTGAAGAAACACTTTGCTTAAGGAGGAAAAACCATGGCTGGCCCGGCATTACCATTAATTGCTGGCGGTATGACGGCATTGAATTTTATCAAGCCGTTTCTCATGGAATTCGGCATGTTGAATCCCGAGCTATATCGGGACTACATCATGTACAGCGGTAGCGACCTGGCAAAAATACGTGAAGGGGCGATGTCGGGTGTCCGCGAGAATTTGAACATGCTGAACCTGAAAAATGTATCAGCAATACAGCAAGCAGGGGCTGCACGGCGTATGCCCTCCGGTGCCATCTTATCGGGTATTGCCGGGTCAACCTACCAAGTCGGACGCGGAGCCATTGAGGCTGTACCTAAAATTGAAGCCAGATTGGCTCAAATGAAGAAAGAAGGGGAGAGACGATTTTTTGATTATTTGAATCGTTACAAAATGGGAGAGGCAGCATTCCGTAATGCTCAAATTGATGAGTTATTTGGTACAACTGGGAGTTTAGGGAAAATTGCATTATTATGGCAGGCAGGGCTATTAGGTTAAAATGGCTTTAAAAGAGATCGATAAGAAAGATCGAGAAAGATTAAAAATGATTAAGCGGATGGCAAATCGACATGCCAATGACCGAAATCTGGTTACGGCGATTCTTGCCGATCGCATGCTGGAATTGATTGAATTATTTGAAAAATATACTGGAGTGCGCGTATGAGCATCCATCAAAATCCATATCTTTCTCAAATTATGTCCGCTGTGGATATGATTGCTGAAGAGAATTTGAGGAAACGCGAGCTCCAGCGAAGTCTTGAAGCCGAGAGGAAAAGACAGGAAGAAATTCTAAATCGTCAGCGAAAATATCAAGAGGAAATCCTAAAAAGACAGGAAACTTTACAGAGATCTAAAAACGAATACGATTACTGGAAGAGTATTGCCGATAATGAAAATATTGATCCTGCGATTCGTCAACAGGCTTATATGAAAATGGGCGAATTAATCGGGATGGTTGGCCAGAGTGGCCAGGCGCCGGTTAGATTCGAAACATATAAATTGGATCCGGAAGTGGCTAATTTCTTTCGGATCCCTGCGGATGCCAACTGGACACGCGAAGAAGTCAGACTTATTTCAAAACGATACCGAGAATTAACAAAGAAGCCGGGAGGTGCAAGAGGAGGAAAAGTTAGAACTGAAGATCCAATCATTAAACGATTGAATCGATTAGAGCAATCAGCTCGTGAACGTTATGAGAAAGGTGTTCCATTTGAGGAGAAAACAATTAGCCCAACAACAGGGATGCCAGAAACAAAGTTTAAACGACGTGCTGTAGATGAACAGATTTATGCCGAATATCTGGATAAAATTGAAATGCTTCGGAAGAAACGTGAAAGTGGGAATTGGACTAAAAAGGACGAAGAAATTTTAAATAAAATGAAAACTTTTGATTTATATCGCCGGAATCGATCGATGATAAAGCGCATTGAAGAAAAGGGTATTCGTGCGGAACCGGAGCCGGCGCATAAAAAGGATCCTCTGGGAATTAGAGGGTTATTATGATTGATCAGGCACTCAAAAATTTCAGGGAGAAATACCCGCAATACAATGATCTCTCTGATGATCAAATCCTGAAAGGGATTCATAAGAAATATTATTCAGACATCCCTTACAATAAATTTTTGGGTGCTTTCACGTTAAGATTCGCAGGAAAAATTAAATATAAAGCCCCTGGCCCACAGGAGCCAGCAGAAGCCAAATTAATTACGCTTGCTGGTGGAGTCAGAGAGTTGCCACAACTCCGAAAAGAAAAGATTACTCCTTCTGCCGTACCTCCTCCAGCTCCCACGGCCGAACCACAGCAGGGAGAGGTTACTCCTCCGCCTCTCCCTGCGGGTTTAAAGTATGCCCCGGGAGTTAAAGAAAAGCCATTGCCCAAACTTGAACCCAGACCGAGAGGATTCCTTGAGAATCTAAAGGAATCATTTAAGCGGTCTATGGAAGATGTTAACATCGATCATCTTGCTTATCAGGCGGCAGTTGGATTAAGTGGTGATCGCGAATGGCAGGTAGCGGAAAAGAAATTTATTGAGATGTACAAAGATGATCCAATTAAAGCACGCAACTGGCTGGAGAAATTTGTTTATGGTGCCGCTGGTATTGCTGGCCCCATGGCAAAGGGTACGCTTGAAGGTTTAATTTACGGTGGTGCACTGGCAGGCGCTGCAGCTGCCGCAGGCCAGGCCGGGCCACAAATCCTTGCTCCAGAAGAAGTTTTCACAGTCCCGGCTGCAGCATCGATTGGTACTATTATTGGATCCGCACAATATTGGTATCGGCAAGGTGTTGGGGATTTGTACAGGGATCTTCGTCGTGAAGGGATACCCAGAGAAATAGCTTCTATTGTTTCACAGGCAGGTGGTTTACCCTATGCAGCCATAGAATTCAGTCAGGCAGCGAAAATTTTTCCAGGCCTCAAACAAACAGCAAACCGTATTATCGCCGATACGGCTAAAGAGTATGTCCAGCAGATGGTAAAGCGATATGGGCGCGACTGGATTCAGGAAGTTGGCGAAGAAGGTTTACAGGAATTATCGCAAATGATCTTTCAGGATGTGGGACGAAAGATATCAAATTTGATCGCTGGAACAGATGTCCAAAACTTCGGTCTCCGTGACTATTTCATAAACGTAATGCGTACACTCTTAGAATCCGCCGGCCCCATGGCTATCTTGCTGGGTGGTCGAGCTGTTGGACAGATTAACGTCGATGCAATTAATGCGATCCAACAACAAAGGATGGAGAGAGCAGAAGAAGAGCAATATCGACAGATCCTTGATGAAATTGCCAAGCGCGAAGCATTAAATGTTCAACGTCCAGGTGGCCCCGTTCGTCTCGGTGAAACACTGGAAGAGTTTAAACAAAGACAACTTCATGAACGCATTAATGTTCGCGGCGAGGAAGAGCGTAAACGCAGGGAAAAAATAGATCGTGAAAAGTTGGAACGAATTAAACAACGCGCAAAAAAGAAGAAGGAGCCTATTAAACAAAGAATTGAGAAGCCTGCTGAGATTAAAATCGGAAATATCGTAGATACAGAAAAATATGGCCCGGTTGAGATTACTGATATTACAGGATCTTTAGTGACAGTAAAGAATGACAAAGGGAATATTTTCCAGATTGGCAAAAAGGCATTAGCGGAGGAAATAGAAAATGCCCAAAGGTTACGAAAAGATGAGGGACAAATTCGTGAGAGAAGGATTGCCCCTGAAGGCCGCGAAACGGAAGGCCGCAAGGATCTGGAACAGCCAGCACCCGGACAACCCGGTATATCCGGGATACGACCGGAAGAAGGTCGAAAGGGCGAAGAAGCGGTACCAGAAAAAGAAGAGAAAATCCCGGTCGAATATGTAGGGTTACAGTTTGTCCCGGGCGCCAAGAAGGCAGTTGTTTTGGTTAACGATCCGCAAGGTTCCACAATTGGATATCGTCCAGAAATCCATGAATTAGATAAGGAGAGTCGAAAGCGATTTGAAGAAGAAGCTAAAGATGTTGAGATCATTCCATATGAACGATTCATGGATGAAATTAAGACCTATCGGAAAAAACAGGAAGAGAAGGAAGCCGAAGAAAAAACACTATATGCCCATCTATCCGATGAACAAGTAGAACAGATCGCCAGAAGAGAACTGAAAAAGAAAGGCAAAGATTTAACTGAGAGTAACTTATTTGATGAAATTCAATTGATTCAACATAAAAAGACTATTGAAAAGCAGATTTTAAAAGGTCATCCAGTCCCACCCGATATCCTTAGCAATTATCCAGACTTATTTAAAAAATATGAAGACATAAACAACAAATTATTAGAGAAGTCTGAAGGTAGAACACCAGAAAAACCAGATAATCTCATATCAGGACTCGTTGAACGTGCTGAATTATTGTTGAAGCAGGAACAACCTAACAACGCTGATGTAATCCTTCAGGAATTAAAAAATTACATGAAAAGAGTTGAACCTTCTCTTGCAGAAATGCGCCAGAAGATGCCCGATGATGCAATGACGAAAAAATTAGAGGAGAATTATAATTTAATTAAAAACCTATATGAAAGAATCAAAAATAAATTGAAGGAACGGAAGGAACTTAAACCAACAGAAAAAATCCAAATTTCTGATATACCTTTATCTCAAATTAAAACCGATGTTGATGCCTTTCAAAATCGCAAACGTGAATACAGCGAAGAGTCTGTAAATCGAATTGTTGAGGCTGCAAAAAAGGGTGAATTCCGATTTGAGGAGTTCGATCCAATTTTATTGTGGGAAGATCCGGAAACGAATGAATTGTATATCCTTGCCGGGCATTCAAGAACTGAGGCTTTTAAGCGATTAGCAAAAGAGGGTCTAACGGATTTTGAGAAAATCCCTGCCAAAATCATTCGAGGAGTAAGTAAACAGGAAGCTCAGGAAATCGCTAAACGATCGAATGTATTGGCCACAAAAGAAACGGCCGTCGAACGTGCTCAATACTACCGTGAACTCAGAAGACAGGGGAAAAGCAGAAAGGAAATCATTGAAGAAGCACAAAAATACGAAGGTCGAAACGCAAATCGAATCCTTGCTTATTCTTTCTTAAATCCAGACGGTAAAGTTATTGAAGCGCTTGAACGCACTGGTGAAGATCCGGATGTAGTTAAATATGCCCAATGGGTTGGGGAGGCCAGGCGTCAATTCACGGAACTTGAAGATTCCCACGAAACTGAGATGTGGGATTATTTAATGGAATTTGGTAAACGATTCGGTACATCTTCAGAATTCCGAGAATTCATAAATCGCGCAATCCAGAAACGTGGTGGTGGACTTTTCGGTGGAATTAAAGGCCAACCTCTTAATCTGAAAAATCTTGTACCACGTAGTGCAGATGAAATTGAATACGATGAAAAAATCGCGCATTTAGAAGGCGAACTCAAAGATGCCAAGAAAGAGCTTGATGAAAAACGTAAATATTTTCTGAAACAAGGGGCTGAAGGTGAACAATTAATTAATGCGCTAAAGCCTTATGAAGAGAAAGTTTCCGCAATTCAAAAGGAATTAATTGAGTTAAAGCAGAACCGAGATGAAGCGCTTAAAAAAATACGGCAATCTCAATTAGATCTATTCAGTCAAATAGAGAATCTTGAAAATGAAATAAGAGAGGAAGGTGTAAAGGATGAAACCATCCAGGAAATCAAACAAGGTCGTCGTGATGCCATCAACCGAGGAATTGAAGAAGCAACTGAAACGGCTCCAACTGTTCCTGAAAAAGCTGAGAAAGAAGAAAAACAACCTCCAACTGATCAGCAGAAGTTAGCTCAAAAATTAGAAAAGATTTTACCCGGCATTGAAAAGAAAATTGATGAGCTGGAAAATCCGGCGATTGCTCAACAACGTGTTACGCCGAGAAGGGCAAGAATTGCCGCCGGTATGGCCCGGGAAGCGGAATTTCTTAAGAAAGTGAGAGATATCATTAAGGGAATGATCACAGATGCGGAAAAAGGCCAATTGAATTCTGCTCTTTTCAAATTGGACACTCAGCAAATTATTAAAGATGTACTCAGATTAGAAAATTTTCCGGAAGTTGTTTTATATCCATTCCGACTCAACGATTTACTGAAAGACAGTGAAAATGTAAAAGGGATTTCCAAAGATAAAGCGATAATCAAGAAAATTGAAAAGAGATTATCCGGTGAAGGGGCAAAAGCTATATTATCTGATGTTGAAATCGATGCTGTAGAATCTATTCTGAAGGCGATTAAGAAACAAAAAGGTGAAATCAATCCAACATTGAAAATACTTGATGATACGATCAAACAAATCAGGCGATTTGAGCGTGCAGGAATTGAGACAACGGGTGACTTAAAAAAAGTTAAGAAGTTATTAAATGAATACATCAGACCAAAAACTGAAGCTGAAATTAAAGAAGAAAAGATTAAGGAACGTGAACGTGAATTAATCGGAACAAAAATAGAAAGCTACTTTCCGACTCCAAAGCCAATTGCGGAGCGGATGGTCGAAATCGCTGATATTAAAAAGGGCGATAAGGTATTAGAACCAAGTGCAGGAAAAGGGAATATTGCATTGGTCATACGTGAGAAAACAGGCGTTGAACCGGATGTTATCGAGATTAGCTCAACATTGCGTGAATTACTGGAATTGCGCGGATTTAAAATCGTCGGCCAGGATTTTCTGCAATTTGAAGGAGAATACGATAAAATTTTAATGAACCCACCGTTTGAGAACGGTCAAGACATTGATCATGTCCAGCATGCTTATCGACTGCTTAAACCCGGTGGCAAACTTGTGGCCATCATGAGTGAAGGCCCATTTAATAGAACAGATAAAAAGAGCGTCGAATTTCGTGAATGGTTAGCGCGAATTGGTGGGGAAAGTGAGAAGTTGCCAGAAGGAGCTTTTCTTTCTTCCGAGAGACCGACTGGAGTGAAGGTGCGGTTAGTAACTATCAACAAACCGGCAGAAGAAAATTCATTTGATAAAGTCATCGGTAAAGTGCCCATTGAGGAAGAAGAAAGATTCTATGGGACTAAGGTACTGGTTAAACCGGAAAAAGAATGGGAAAAGGAAGTTACTGGCACAATTGTTCGGGTACTTAATAATGGTGAGATTGTTGAGATTCACCCGGATTTCGTTGAGGATGATTTGGCAACATTCCGTGTTGATGCAAATCGAGTTTTAATTAAGCAATTAATAGATCATAAGGAGGCCAGAGATGAAGGCAAATCACAAGAGACTTCGAAAAGCATTGCAAAAGAAAGTGGTCGTGGACGTAAATACCGACTTTTACCACGAAGTCCAAGAAAATACGAAGAAGTTGTCGAAGCGCGGTCGGAATTCACCCGGAGTCCGTCGGAGGATCACTTACATCCGAGCATTAGCGGAATTTTAAAACCACATCAAAGAGATGGCGTTAATCTGGCAATTGAATCCATTGATAAAAATGGTGGTTTTTTACTTGCCGATGGAACGGGTGCAGGAAAAACAATGCAAGAACTTGCTATTGCGGCATATTATGCGGACAGAGAAAACAAACCTGCGCTAATCATTACGGAAAACGATCGAATTATCAAAGATGCGTTTGAAAAGGATGCGGCTGTACTCGGAGTGGAAATTGAGAGGTTCAAAGGGAACATTGAAGACAATAAAATTTATGTAGCTACATATCATGACCTTACACGCAAAAAGATCCCATTGTCTATTGGTTCGAGATTATCTGTTTTAATATTCGATGAATCTCACAATTTGAAAAATTTTGATAAAAGCGCCAAAGCGAAAAACGGGATTAGACTTGCCGAATATTCCGCGCGGGTACTTTATGCTTCGGCCACACCATTAGACAAACCCCAACAAATTTATTATTTGAATAAGCTCGGGATTTTTAAAGACTACAATGAATTCCTGGCCATCCTTAATGAACTGGGTGTCATTGAAGTACGTCGAAAAATCAACACGAAATATGGCAGAAAAGAAATCATTTACTATTCCAGGAAACCGGATGTAACTGCTGCAGAAATGGCCGCTAATTTGTCCCGTTACTTTGACCAGCTTACATCTGAAGGAAAGATGGTTAAACGTGAAGTATCATTGGATAAGCTGGATGTGGAAGTTGTAACGGTTCAATTACCTGATCAGGCATACATTGATCTTGAGGCCATCGACAAATATTATACAAATATGATGACCGGCGATCCAAAAATGGATGGATTGCTGAAGGCCAGGAATCTCATGGCGCAACGCCGGGCTTTAGAATATTACAAAGTAAATTCCACTCTGGAAATCATTGAGAGAGAGATTAAAGAAGGTAGACAAGTTGTCGTATTTGCCACAAGAGTTAATGCAACAGAAGTTGTTCATCGAACTCCAATTTATGATCAATCTGGTAATCTCGTGGACTACCATGTGGAGGTTATTTCTGCCACTGAAGGAACGATAAAAGAATTAGAGCAAGCTTTAACGGAGAAATACGGGGAAAATTCTTTTTCCAGAGTATATGGTTCTAATAAAGACGCGAAAAAAGAAATCCAGCGTTTTCAAAAAGGTGAAACTAAGGTATTGGTGGCAACCCCACAAAGCGGGGGTACGGGCATCAATCTGGATGATGTAATCGGCGATAAGCCGCGAAGTATGATTGTTATTACGCCGCCATTTTCAGCGATGGATAACGTCCAGATGGCTGGCCGTATTGTTCGTGTAACGACTAAATCCCGTGCAAAAGTTTACTTTATTTTTTCTGATACAGAAGTCGATGAATGGAATAAGGCAATCATTTCTTATAAAATGAAAGCGCTGGGAGCAACGGTAAAAGGGGATGTCAAAAAACTTGATATTGAAGAAGGCATTGTTGAATCCAGCGAAGCATTAGTAAATGAAATTCTTGAAGAAAAGGGGAAATCCATCCGGAGACGGCGCCAAGGAGAAGGATTTGCTGTGGCAGCTGGCACCGTTCGTCCGATTCAGGCTCCGGCGGATTTGATTGTTGATGTGGGCGAGCAGGAAGCAATGTCCACTAAGGATTTGATCAGAAAATTACGTAAGCTGTTCCCGGAGGTCCAATTCAGAAAGAAAAATCTGGATCGATGGCTCAAAGAGATTAAAGCGAAATATTACGTTTACGGATTGGTCAAATCCAGAAGTGAAGCAGATATTGACGCTATTGCCCATGAATTAGGTCATTACCTGCAAAATCGCATGTTTGGTAAAGTGGATATTGATCAAGACTTCGGCAAAGAAGTTTTCAACGCTGAGCTAAGAAATCTGGACTATGATCAGGATTTGAGACGCACTGCCGAAGGGTTTTCTGAATTCATTCGTTTATGGTTAACTGGAGAAGATACAAAACGATATGCACCTAACTTTACAGAATATTTTGAAAGTGAGATTCTTGAAAAACATGATAAAAATAAAAGCTTCCGTAAGGCACGGAAATTAATTAAGAAATTTAGAGAACAGGGGATCGAGAATTTTGTCAAAGCACAAGCGGGCCTAACAGAACCGAGAAATCGGCTTAAACGAATTAAAGAAGTGCTAAAGGATATCGGGGATTCACCTTTTGAACACACGCTAAACAGTATCGCGTTGCTCTATCAGCGTCTGCGTCAGAAATTCGTTGATGATGCGGCAGTTGTTGAGTGGTTATTTAAAAAGATGCTGGGAGCTAACTATTATGGTCTCAGGGCAAAAGAGAATCCCATTCATATTTACCGCAATTTTAAGATGAAAGCTGGAGCGATTGCCGATGAAATGATTAATAATGGGGTTTACGATATTCATACTGGTGAAACAATTACCCGTGGCATCCGGCAAATCCTTAAAGATGTCGTAGATCGCGGACATCGATTAGATGATTTTCTGATGTACATCTATGCAAGACATGCATTGACCTGGTGGAATCCAGTGGAAGAGGGTGTTGAACCGAAAAATCCGGGGATTTCCGAAGAGCAGGCAAGGTACATTGTAGATAAGTACAAAAATAAGGATTTTGATGATCTCGGCGATGAAGTAACGAAATATTTTGATGAACTTTTGCGAATGGTCATGCGCGAGGGTGGTATATCCGAAGAGCTCTATCAGAAGATGCGTGATCGATACCCATATTACATTCCTTTGCTCAGGAATTTATTAAGTGATAAAGACCTTGTTTATGCTATTACTCGAAGAGGTTTGGCCAATCAACCTTCACCAATCAAGCGTGCGAAGGGATCTGATTTACCGTTGGAGCCAATGATAAATGCGTGGATTAAACATACGGAGCGAATGGTAATATGGGCCCAGAAAGCGCGGTTAATGAATGCTATGGTCAATTTGACCAATTTTGAAGGTCTGTCTGCATTGATTAAAAAGACCAGCCCGCCGGTGGAGGCAAAGACAATTAGTGTAAATAATTTAGTAGATATGCTAACAGATCTTGGCGTGGTAGAACCAAATGAAGATATCGGGGACATCGATATAAAATTGAATCTTTTTTTTACGCAGGTTTATTTCAACAAACAGGGTATTCCAGTAGTATCTGTTTGGGAAAATGGAAGACGCAAATGGTATGAATTGCACCCAGAACTTTATAAATTCATTATGCAGATTGACGCGAAACCTGTTACTGGACTTGCTAAATTTCTTGCCCCTTTTGCAAGGGCAGTGCGCCTCGGCGCTACGGGTATCAATCCTTCTTTTATATTTATCCGTAACGCACTCCGGGATTCTTTTGAAGGTTTGGTAATGTCACAAAGCGGAAAAACAATCCCATTACACAATACAGTTAGCGGTCTAATATCCGAACTAATGCGCGGAAAGGAAGTATCGGATGTGTTGAAGCAACTGGGCATTGATCCAAAGATGGCCGAGCTTTATGCAAAATCTGGTGGTGTGATGTCCACCATGGCCGGATATGACCGCGCGAAACTCGAAGCCATGGCCGATTTGCTCATCGAACGTGTGGACGGGAATGTAATTAAATTTGGGATGAAACATCCGGTTGAAGGCTTAAGATTACTGTTTTCTGCCATTGAAAATGCAACACGCATTGATGAGTTTAAAAAAGTTTACTATAAAGTACTTAAGGAGACCGGGGACAAAGAGGAAGCCTTTGCCAGAGCCGCCAGGGCCAGCCAGGATGTGACTGTGGATTTTGCACGTGCAGGAACCGTTGGTCGTGAATTAAATCAGATTATTCCATTCTATAATGCGGGTATCCAGGGATTCTCAAAATTTATCCGTGCTTTCTTCACAGAAAAAGAGATTACTGGCTATGATCCTTACACACAAAGACCAGTTTACACCCGAATTAATGCCGCAAAACGATTCGCGAAAGGGATCGTATGGCTTGTAGGGCTATCAATGCTTTCTTATTTTCTGCGGAATAGAGATGAATGGGAAAAACTGGAACCACATTTCCGATATAATTATTTCCACTTCTGGATAAACGGAACGCATTTAATCATTCCTACGCCCTTTGTCATAGGTGCTCTGTTTCATGGGGCTACACAAACGCTGCTTCTGGAATTAGAAAATGATCCCGAAGTAACCGAAGAGTATTTGAAATATTTATTTTACGAACAATTTGTAAGTCTATTCCCCTTGCCAATGAATATTGCTGGAATCGGCCCCTATATGCAGGTTATGGCAAATAAGGATTGGGCGGGCAGGCCTATTGAGCCTAAATATGCGCGAGAAACAAAACCACCGTCTGAAATTACTTATCCCTGGACCACCAAGACAGCCGAAATGGCGGTGAAAAAGATATTGAAACCGCTGGGGATTGATGGTATATCACCAATTCAATTAGAATATTTACTCAATGCTTATACCGGCGGATTATTTGGCCGAATTATCAGACCAGTAGAAGCAGTTACGGGTATAAAGGAAAAAGAAAAGCGCGAAGAACTGGCAGATCTGCCTATCATCGGTACATTATTTGCACGGGATATGCCGCTAAGAAACAAATACACGCAGAGATTTTATCGTGAATATCGTGAAATGTTAATTCGCAGAAATACAGAGAATCCGCATCCATTAGAGCCTTTTATTAAATACACAATCAAACGGATTCGCTCTATTCAGCGGAATAAGAAATTGACGAAAAAGGAAAAAGACAAACAGATTGCAGATATTATTACACAGAATTGGAAACTCGTTGAAAAATGGAAAACGGAAGATAAAGAGCGATTAAAAGTGTTGAGAATAAAGATAAAAGCACGTAAATTTAAGCCCGAAGAATATTTTGAATATATTTATTTGCAGAATAAATTTAAGGTTAAAGAAAGAGAATTGATAGCAAAATAAGGAGATGATTATGAAAAATAATATTAACACAATTCTTTTGATAATTGTGGTAATCATCCTTCTCGGCAATCTGAATTTTCGAAAGAACGTTGCTTTCGAATATTATGACACTTTTAAGTTATTTCCGGAAAATCCGGCTGATAGTATATTCTGGGAAGTCGTTACTGACAGCAATACCACTTTGAACCAGTGGCCCTATAAACGTGTCAAATTCATGAATTCTGAAACGGATACGCTGCTTTCGGTGCCAATTGAGAATCGGTCGGGATATGCCTTATTAAGCATCCGGGCAGAACCGATTGATTCGATTTATGTGAATGTTTATGTAGGTCAATTTGTTGGGAGATCAGTGGGAGATTCCTTAGGGATGAAATGGTATAAGATTACTACGCAAACAACAAAGTTTTCGGGTACCTGGAATTTAGCCGACAGTACATGGTTTTCCTCGATGGCACACCCATACTCTATGATAAAAATTGAAGAAACAAAGCCAGTGAAAACGAAGTTCGTTATTGACTGGGTAACTTACAAAAATTA
>JAADGR010000509.1 GCA_013152225.1 Calditrichota bacterium | reverse complement strand
TTTGTCATTGCGAGGAGTGAGGAACGAACGACGAAGCAATCTCATAACTGCCTGTTAAGCATGAGATTGCTTCGCTCCACTCCGTTTCGCTCGCAATGACATGACCAAAAAATTCATGATACAAACTAACCTTTAACAAGTATATGTCGGACATATTTTCTGCAAAATTCCCAAAGCCACGAGGGACGAAGAAAATGGAAAAGCCGGCCATTTCTTCTTTCCCCCTTTTTGTCATTCAGTCTGGAATCTTGTAGCAAATGACAAAAGTATTTCTTTGCACGTTTTACTTGTTAATTAAAATATTATAAATTATATTTAAAGCTAAATCAGCAAGAAAAAAAATATTCAAGGAAAATACATTTGCAGGCAAAAGAATTAGCGCATCACATTGCTCAGCTTATTTTAGATAAAAAAGGCTACGATGTGGTCATTTTGGATCTGCAGGGTTTGACTTCTATTACGGATTATTTTGTCATCTGCTCCGTTGACAGCGATGTGCAGGCAAAAGCAATCATTGGGCATGTCAAAGATGATCTGATTTATGAGACCATAAAACCCTGGCATACGGAAGGCACGTCATCTTCAAACTGGATACTCATGGACTTTGTCGATGTCGTGGTACATGTTTTTCACCCCGAGACACGCGAGTTCTACAGTCTGGAAAGATTATGGGGAGATGCACAAGTTACAGAAATAAAGGATGAGGATGAGAGCACAGGAATACATCAGACAAAGCATTAAAAAGGCGCTGGAAAAAGCAGGATTCGATGCACACGACGAAAAGCTGCTTAATCTGGAAAAGCCCAAACAGGAAGGATTCGGCGATATCGCCTCGCCTGTTGCGATGAATCTCGCCAAAATTGCCAGGCAGGCGCCTCGAAAAATCGCTGAAAGTATAATCGAACATTTTGAGATTGATCCATTTTATCTGGATAAAATAGAAATCGCCGGGCCGGGATTTCTCAACTTTTTTCTCGCTGCAAACAGTCTGCAGCAATCGGTTCTGGACATCCTTGCCGAAGCGGATGCCTATGGTTCGAGCGATTGGGGTAATGGTGAAAAAATACAATTTGAATTTGTAAGCGCCAATCCGACCGGGCCGTTGAATATTGTCAGTGCCCGTGCCGCCGCGGTCGGCGATGTTTTGGCTGCACTTGCAAACGCGGCCGGCTATAAAGCCCAGCGGGAGTTTTACGTCAACGATGCAGGGCGGCAAATTAAATTACTGGGGGCCTCCCTGAGCGCCAGATACATGACGGAACTGGGTAAATCAGAGCCGGTACCGGAAGAAGGTTATCACGGTGAATACCTGATCGATCTGGCAAAAGAAATCATTGCCGCAGAAGGGAAAAAGTACGCTGCCCTGGATATTTCAGAACGGCAAAAACTGTTCAGCCAAAAAGCTTTGCAATACATGCTCAATAGGCAAAAGAACAGTCTGGAAAAATATCGACTGAAATTCGATAACTGGTTTCACGAGAGCACAATCCGCGCGGAAAAGGCGCATTTAAAAATTCTGGATACTTTTAAAAAAAGCAACCTGAGCTACGAGCAGGATGGTGCCGTCTGGTTCAAGTCTTCCGAATTTGGCGATGAAAAAGACCGTGTCCTCATCACCGGCGAAGGCGAGCCGACTTATTTTCTCATCGACATTGCTTATCACGAAACAAAATATGCGCGCGGATTTACCCAGGTGCACGACCTGTGGGGCCCGGATCATCATGGTTACATTGCCAGGATGAGTGCCGCCATGCAGGCGCTCGGCCATCCTGTGGACAGTTTTCATGTCTGGATTATCCAGCAAGTCAATTTGCTTCGCGCCGGCGAAATAATCAAAATGTCAAAACGCGCCGGCAAAATTATCGAGATGGACGAGTTACTCGATGAGGTTGGTGTGGATGCTGCGCGCTATTTTTTCATCGACCGCCGTATGTCGCAGCCGCTGGATTTTGATATCGAACTGGCAAAAAAGAAATCCGATGAAAATCCGGTTTACTATGTGCAATATGCGCACGCCCGCATCAGCAATATCCTTCGGCACGCTCGCGAGAACGGCATTGAAATTCCGCTCAGCGCATCGACCGCTCTGTTAAAAGAAAAACAGGAAATGGCCGTGGTTAAAAAACTCATTGATTTTCCCGAGGTCATTTCCAAGGCTGCACAGTTTCTGGAGCCGCACCGTCTTACCACTTTTCTGCACGAGTTGGCGACGATTTTTCATCGTTTTTATCATGATCATCGTGTGGTAACGGAAAACCGCGAACTCACGCTTGCACGTCTGATGCTTTGCAAGGCAACGCAGCAGGTCTTGGCGAACGGCTTGAAACTGTTGGGAATCACTGCCCCGAAAAACATGTAATTGGAAAGGTTTTAATATGAGTGTACTTGTAGTAGGATCCGTAGCTTATGATTCGGTGGAAACACCTTTTGCTAAAATCGACGAAGCACTTGGCGGATCGGCGACTTTTTTTTCTTCCGTGGCCAGTTTTTTTGCCCCGGTTCATCTCGTGGCTGTTGTCGGCGATGATTTCCGCCGTGATGATATTCAATTCCTGCGCGAAAAAGGTGTCGATTTGGATGGTCTGCAAACAGAACCCGGTAAAACTTTTCGCTGGAAAGGCAAATATCTGGAAAATATGAATGACCGCGAAACCATATACACACATCTTAATGTTTTCGAAAAATTCAATCCTGTCTTACCGGAAAAGTACAAGGACAGCGAATTCGTTTTTCTGGCCAACATCGGCCCGGAGTTGCAATATAATGTCATTGAACAGGTAAAACAGCCAAAATTTGTTGCAATGGATACCATGAATTTTTGGATCACGGGATCACCCGACGCCCTGAAAAAGACATTGTCACGGGTGGATGCGTTGGTCATCAACGACTCGGAAGTGCAGTTGCTTTCCGGGGAAAATAATATTTACAAAGGCGCGCGCATCATCCAGGAGATGGGGCCTGAAACGCTCATCATTAAAAAAGGAGAGCATGGCGCAATTCTGATACACAAGGATTCTTATTTTTCATGTCCCGCCTATCCGGTTGAAAACCTGTATGATCCCACCGGTGCGGGCGACACTTTTGCCGGCGGCTTGATGGGCTACCTCGCGATGAAGGGCGAAATCACAAATGATAATCTTCGCCGCGGCATTGTGGTTGCCAGCGCACTGGCATCTTTTTGTGTCGAAGGATTCAGCGTGAATCGGTTGAAAGAAATATCTGCGGAAAACATAAAATCCAGAATTCAAAAGCTGCTCGATTTACTCCGTGTTGATCAGGATGATGAATGGATACAGGCATGAATGTGATAACAAAAGAAATTGTTGTTTCCACACGCGGAAATACGGATATCATTGATATCACAAAAGAAGCATCGGAACTTGTGAATCAAAGCAGTGTTCAAGATGGAACAGTCACATTTTTCATCCCCGGTTCAACAGCCGGACTCACGACCATTGAATATGAACCGGGGCTGATAAAAGATTTACCCGAAACGTTTGAAGAAATTGCGCCGTCCGAGAGGCGCTACCATCACGATGACACGTGGGGGGATGGCAACGGGCACGCGCATGTGCGTGCGGCTCTGCTCGGCCCCTCATTGACTGTGCCGTTTGTCCGGGGGAGGTTGACGCTGGGCACGTGGCAGCAAATTGTACTTTTGGATTTTGATAATCGTTCCCGCCAGAGACATATCGTCGTGCAAATTATGGGAGAATGATTAGAGTCATTCGTAACGTCAAAAAGCATGTCATCGCGAGGAGCGGAGCGTTAGTTTATCCCGAATTATCGGGGAAGCGATCCCTAATAAACAGCGCTTTATCTGGCATCAAGATTGCTTCGCTTCGCTCGCAATGACATTTTAAGACTTTTTACGAATTACTCATAAATTATTTTGACCAAAAAAATATTTTGCCTTGCACTTTGCAAGGCATTCTCTTTTTCTACACGGAATTTGTTGAATGATCGCTATAAATAATATTTCCTTTGACTATCCCATCACAGACGAAAAAACACGTACGGTTTTAAAAAATATCTCGCTTGAAATCAAAGAGGGAGAATCCATTACGGTGATGGGACCAAACGGTTCGGGAAAAACAACTTTTGCCCGTTGTCTGAACGGGCTGCTGATACCTTCCAAAGGAAAAGTCATTGTCGATGGTTTGCCAACCAGCGAACAGGCAAATCTGACCGAAATCCGCAGGCGCGTGGGCATGGTCTTTCAGAATCCGGATAATCAAATTGTTTCCGCGACGGTCGAGCGGGAAATCGCGTTCGGCCTCGAAAATCTCGGCAAACCATACGATGAAATGCATCGCATTGTCGATGAGATGCTGGAAAAATTTCATCTGCAACAATACCGCAAAAGGGCACCGCACTATCTTTCCGGCGGCGAGAAACAAAAACTGGCCATGGCCGCAGTTTTGGCAATGAGACCTTCCTACCTCATTCTTGATGAACCGACATCTCTGTTGGATCCCCAAAGTCGCAAAGACATTCTGCAACTCGTACGGCAATTCCATTCCGCAAGCCTTGAGAATGACAATTCGTCCATCACGACAATTTTCATTACGCAATTTGCCGAGGAGGCCCTGTCGGCTGACCGACTCATCATCTTTTATGACGGGCGCATCTTTATGGATGGAGCACCGGAAAAAGTTTTTTCAAATATAAAACCTCTTTTAGAAATTGGCCTTGAACCTCCCGTCAAAATCCTTATGCAAAATCTTGTTAAGCGGACTAGTCGATAAATACACTTAATTAATTTTGCGAAAAAAAGAAATATCTTCGCGCTTTGAGGGTTTTGCAGTAAATATTAAAAAAGTATCAAGGGTTAAAATGTAATAAATATTTGTCATTGCGAGGAGTGAAGCGAGAGTCTACCCCGAATTATCGGGGAAGCGATCCCTAAAAACCAACACTTTATCCGACATCCAGATTGCTTCGCTTCGCTCGCAATGACATTTTAGGACTTTACGAGTAATTAATTGTTTTGTTTTTTTTATTGGCAAAATCAAGTTTCTTGAAGGTTGTGCTAAAACGAACCTATAACAAGAATATTGTAAGAAAAATCAAATTCAAAAGTCTTTGCATCTCGCCTTACTTCGGTTCTTTTGTATTTTCTAAACTTGGATGTTATGAAATATCCTTACAAAAAACTTTTTGTATTGTTTGTCTTTTTATTTAGCGTTCCCCTTGCAGCAGATGTGTCCTATGATTGTTTTTTTACGGATAATACTCTGCGAGTGGACTATTTTCAAACGGGTACGGCATCCCAGGAAATTATCAGCCTGGATCAAATCTATCGTGAGGGAGAATGGCCGGGTACCAGGTCAAACCTCATCGATACTCTGAATCTCGGACAGTATTTGCTGAAAGTCTATGACCTGGCGACAAATCAGCTTATTTTCTCTCACGGCTATGCCTCGATCTTTGGAGAATGGCAAACGACAGATGAAGCAATCAGCGGCACTTTTCGAACGATGCACGGAACCGTACGGCTTCCTTTTCCAAAACGGTCTGTTCAACTCATCATTGCAAAACGCAACAAGAAGAATGTTTTTATCAACCAATTCTCTACCACCATCGATCCGGGATCGAGATTCGTAAACTGTGAGCAAAAATCATTTCCCTATAAAATAAATGCCTTAATTTCGAATGGTGCGCCCAAAAATAAGGTTGACTTGCTGATCATGGGAGACGGTTACACGAAGAAGGATTTGAAAAAATTTCATCGCGACGTTAAGCGCTATACCGATGATTTGTTTCGTGTTTCTCCGTTCAAAGAGAGAGCAAAAGATTTTAACGTCCGGACAATCGATGTCATTTCAAAAGATTCCGGGATTGATGAACCAAGAAAAAATCAGTGGAAGCAAACAGCGCTTGGGACAAGCTACAATTCATTGGACCTGGCGCGCTACATTTTATCATTGTCCAACAAAGAGATTCATGACATTGCCGCCATGGTTCCGTACGATAATATTTACATTCTTGTCAATTCCCCGCGATACGGCGGCGGAGGGATTTTCAATTGCATGGCGACATGTTACAGCGGTTCCGAAAAGGGGCAGCCGGATTGGTGGTCTGATTATGTTTTTGTGCATGAATTCGGGCACGTTTTTGCAGGTTTGGCGGACGAATATTACACATCGGACGTTGCCTATAATGACCTGTATCCACCGGACGTTGAACCCTGGGAGCCGAATATCACGACATTGACAAATAAGGAACATCTTAAATGGGCAGCCTTGATTACGCCCGGCACATCCATTCCCACACCATGGGAGAAAACCAGGTACGATTCTTTGCTGAGCGCAGCAAAGCAGCTTGACAAAAAGGCTGCAGATTATGACGAAAAAGATAAAATGCTGCATCAACAGGCACAGGCAATACTGGATTCGCCCAAATACCAGGGAATTGTGGGATGTTTTGAAGGAGCGGGTTATGCATCCCAGGGCATCTATCGGCCGGCAATTGATTGCAGAATGTTTTCAAAAAGTTTGGAGGGCTTTTGCCCTGTATGCAGAAATGCTATTGAACGGATGATAAATTTTCAGGTGAACTAGTTTCACTTACACCCCACCATTTAATTGACACTGGCCTCATCGAATATGCATTGAGCTAAAAGGTGGAGAGGGACGGATGATGAGATCACATAAAAAATGTGATGTGGAAATTTGATTATATTAGCTCAGCACTTCTTTTGATTTGCTTCATACTTTCGTTCCTCATAAAAGTTATCTACACGGTACACGCTTAGCAAAGTAAAATAAAGATCGAGAAAACCCGTTCTTTATAAAAATAAAACAAATAAATTTGTCATATCAAGGGTTACTTTTGGGTCAGGAGAGGTTCAAAAAAGATTACCTTGCTGATGTGAGCGCATTACAGCAGGTGCAGAATTCTTTTGCGATGGAAAAGAATCTGGGAATTATGCTTTTTGATGATGGCCTCAAGCCGATCACCTCTCTCTCCACAGGTACTTTTTCACCCGATGCTCAGGATGCTGCCGCACGGATTTTTCTGGAAATGTTTTTCTCATTTAACAAAGACGTTTTCAGCACAGGCATAAATTATGGCGAACCGATTTTCGCAAGCTTTCTCGGCGGAAAAATCTTTCGTGCTTTGGTTCCCATTATTATTCAGGATGAACTGGCAGCGTACGCAGGTCTGATCCGAATCCATGAGGCGCTGACCGAAGATCAGATTTTTCTCTATTCAAGTTTGAACACTGAAAAAAATAAAACCAAACTTTTACTTCAACTCCTCGACGCTAATGAAAAGAATCCGCCGGGTGATTTTGTTATTCAAATTGAAGAGTTTAAAGAAAAAATAAAATCCATGATCGAACTCTCGCCAAACCCGGGCGAGGAGATGGATGATTTAATTGCCCGGGCAAGTGCCGGGCATTCGGAGGACGGGGGCGCACTCTGGGTTTTTGCCGATCCTTTTGGAGAAATCAGAGCTGTTTCCACCGGCGCTTTTAAATTGCTGGGGTACGAATCGAAAGACGAAATGATCGGCTTAAATATTGTCCACGATTTAATTCTGGAACAAAGCGCTTTGCCGCAAAATGACAGCAAGCCCGAGCCGGAATGGAATGTCGCTCTTTTGCAGCGCAAAGACGGATCAGATATAAAAACAGCAATTAAAATCATTCCACAACACAACGACCAACAAAAGGTATTTGGTTACAAATATTTCCTGCGCCCCATCATGCCCGGGACGGATGAACTTCAAACATTACAAACGAAAGCGGGTACCATGCACATTTTTACTCCGGAAGAAGAAAACATGAACGAACTTTTCACATTTCAAAGTGGACTTCATGGCCCTACGATTATTGCTGAAGATGAAGACATCGATGAAATTATCCGGGATGTTACATCCAAAACAGATCCTGTTTTATATCTTCCAAACGCAGAAAAAATACGCTCGGACCGTATCGATACCGCCGGTGCAGTTGCGCAAATCATCGACTCGCTGCCTTATCCCCTGTTTGTTCTCGATGAAAAAAACAGGATTGCCGTTTGGAATATACTTATGGAAGATATTCTCAAGATTTCAGCAGGATCCGTCCTTAACGCAGATTTTGAGATCCTCTTGTTTGATGACTCACGTTCTCAGTGGTCAAAACTCATTGATGATTTTCGCATGGATCAAGAGCAAAATAAAATTTCACCGGATGAGGATATCACACTTCTTGACAAATTCGGAAATATTGTTCGGGGACAAGTCAGCCTCTCAAAAAGTTTGATCTATGGAGAGAAATTCATATCCATTACTATAGACAAGATCAAACAAACTGCAAACAGCTTTGAAAATGCTTTTTCAAGAACTGAGAATGTCGCGTCCAGGTTTTATGCGTCGATCATCACCGACCTGGAAGGAAATATTTTAAATGCCAACATTGAATCTTTTAAAGTTTTTGGATTCTCAGAAGACAGTTTGCCTCGTATCTCCCGTTTTCTCCCTGCAGAAACGGGAGAAGACCTGATTGCAATGGTCAGGAATTTGGGGCCGCAGGACATACTTGGCAAAAACATAGTGGTTATCACCCACACGGGGCAAAGAAATACTTTTGTCACTATTCAAAAATTGGTCGATGAAGAATCAAACGAGCCACAACTTTATTGGCATTTTGCAGACATTGATAATTCTGTGAAAAATTTACCGGTCGAGCCTGTCAGCAAAAAGATTTCTGTCTCTCCTGTGCCGGGAGTTGATAACAAAAACAACAGTATTTTGTACAACATGGCAGAAAACTATGAAAATCTATCGGCAGAAATTCATGATATCGCTTCCAAACTTTTGCAAGACAGACGTGGCTTGAAAAAAACAAACGAAATAGTATTCGACATTGAAGAAATCGCAGGGCAAGCAGCCGATGCGGCAAAGAATTTAAAGTATTTCATGCAGTCTGAGATCATCTCGCCGGAATATATAATTCTAAATGCTTTTCTTACAGATATTTTGAATGACATACGCAACATCATTCCGGAAAGCATCCAGGTAATATTTGAGCAGACAAAAGATTCCGAAAAGGTTTATGCTGACAAAAGATTTTTAAGACATGCGGTTCACGTCTTGTGTGAAAATGCTGTCGAGGCAATGCCCCGGGGCGGGAAAATAGTCATTACTGTGCAGCAGCCCAATGCCGCAGATGCAATTCTGGCAAAGAATGGAACTCGTGACACAGATTATATTTTGCTCAACATTCAAGACAATGGCTGCGGAATCGAAGAGAGCAGAAAAGAAACTTTATTCGAGCCATTTAAGAGCAATCAACAGATGTCCTTCGGCAGAGGCTTTGGTCTGGCATCAGTTTTCGGAATAGTCAAATCTCATAATGGTTTTATTGCAGTTGAAAGCGAACCAGGCAAAGGAACAAGCGTCTCTTTGTATTTACCAAAAAAGGAAGTAACCAGTACCTCCATGATAAACGATCCCGAACAGGAAGCTGAAAAAGAAACAAAAACAAAAACCATCCTGATTGTTGATGACGACCAGGGCATTGTTGAAGTTACGAAAACGGCACTTTCATTTTATCATTTTAAAGTATTGAGCGCCGGTACAGTGAAAGAAGGAGTGCGAATATTAAAAGAAAACAGTGACGACATCAGTTTAATCATCCTGGATGTTCACTTGCCCGATTGCGAGGGGCTGGAATGCGCGGAAGCCCTTTACGAGTTTTCTGCCGGAACGCCTTTTATCTTTTCCAGCGGTTCGCCTTACGATCCGACTTTTTCCGAGTTTATGAAACGTACGCCTGCCAAGTGGATGCAAAAGCCTTATATGAGCATGGCGCTCTTACAAAACATCGAGGCGCTCATTTCAAAAGATAAAGATCGCTATTAGGAATATCGTTTCACCTCACTCATACGAGATATTGCAAAATATGCTATTGGAAACTTGCATAAAATTTATATATTCATCCCTGCCATATTTCAAGTCATCAGATCAAATATATTTACCTATTAAAGAGAATTGACCATGGAATCCGAACCAAATCTTACAGAGACGAAAAATTGGTTAGACATCCTGATTCTCATTGGCATTTTATATCTTTTTTTGTACAGTATCAATCTCCTTGGACATTCGTTCAAACTATTTGGAAAAGGTTTTGCCGAAAGTCTCCTTTCAACTACATCGAATCCATATCTCGGCCTTTTCCTGGGAATTTTTGCAACCAGTATCATCCAGAGCTCATCCACAACGACATCCATCATTGTTGGTCTGGTTGCCGCCGGCACGCTTAGTTTGGAAAACGCTATTCCAATGGTTATGGGTGCCAATATCGGCACAACCGTAACCAATATGTTGGTTTCATTCGGCCATGCCACACGTCGAACAGAATTTCGCCGTGCTTTTTCCGCTGCCATTGTCCATGACTTGTTCAATGTGTTCAGCGTCATCGTCTTGTTTCCCCTGGAGCTTAAGTTTCACCCCATTCAAAAAACGGCACAACTTCTTGGGGTCGGATTTGTCGATATTGGCGGGCTGAAATTATTTAATCCGCTAAAGTTTATTATCCAGCCGGCGATCGATTTAACCCAGCTTGTTCTGGGACACCTGCCACATGCTGCCGTCATCATGGCAATCCTTTCTCTTGTTGTACTTTTCTTTTCCCTGGCGCAGATGGTCGTAAAAGTCAGGAAAATGGTATTAGGGAAAATTGAGATGGTGATAGACAAATATTTGTTCGGAAGTGATTTTACCAGTTTATTGCTTGGCCTGGGGGTAACCGCAATCGTTCAGAGCAGTTCCGTTACAACTTCGTTGGTTGTCCCGCTGGCAGGCGCGGGGATATTAACGGTGAAACAAGTGTTTCCTTATACCTTGGGCGCGAATATCGGCACCACAGTCACAGCCCTCATCGCGGCCTTGGCGACCAGTAATGCTGTGGCCGTCACCGTTGCATTCGCGCACCTGATTTTTAATATTTTCGGTATTCTCATTTTTTATCCCCTCCGAGTTTTACCCATTTCGCTGGCTACGCGGCTCGGCAATTTTGCCGGAACATCACAGCGAAATGTTTTTATTATTATCGGAGTTTTTGTTTTACTTTTCATGATACCTATGCTCATCGTTATTTTTTAAAGTATGGCTTTGCTTTAAAAGGAGGAAATTTACATGTTGTTTTCAAAGAAAAAAGAGGCTGAAAAAGGGCTCGTTGATGCTGCATTTGATGAAGCCGTTCAAATGCTGCAAATGGGACAGCAAATGTTTGCACTGGTCACCAACGCCCTGGTAGAAACTTCCGTCGATGAAGATATTGCAAAAATTTCGACTATTGATAAAGAAATTAATAAACTTCACCGGAATGTTCGCAAGAAAATTTTTGAGCATCTCTCCATCTCCGGAGGCCGGGATCTTTTTTCATCCCTTGTACTTTTATCGGTCGTCAATGATTTGGAAAGGATTGGGGATTATAATAAAAATATTGCAGATATTATTGAAATGATACCCACTAAATTAGATTTGGGCGAGTATGACAAGCCGCTTAAAAAGCTTTACAAAGAAACAGACAACTTTTTCAATCTTACATTGTCTGCATTTGGGGAGGAAGATGAAAAAAGCGCAAAGGCTGTTCTTAAAAAATATCGTCAAATTTCGCGCACTTGTGACGGTCTGCTCCGCAAAATGTTCGAAGAAAATCAATCATCAAAAAAGGTAAACAAGGACCTCATAGCCTTTGTCCTGCTCATCCGCTATTTCAAAAGGCTCAACGCACATTTGAAAAACATTGCTTCAACTGTGGTCAATCCGTTTCATCGCATTGGGTACAGACAGAAAAAGAAATACGAAAATTGAAATCGAGATTTTTTATTTTGTAAACTGAAGCAAAAAAGCCCAATAGAACTTTTTTAAGAAGGGAAAGCGATTTATCAAATACGCATCATATTTATCCAGATGATCTGATAGTTTGTTTAAAATAGGGAAACGTGCCAATTTTCGAAGAAACAAAAAATAGTCAACCTTTGTTTTTGAGAAAAACCCCGAAAATATTCTTATCTCTTTGTCAGTCAACTGCGCTCCGCCGGGTGATTCAAAACATTTATTCGGGAAAACGCTCCTTACAAAAATCAGCCATTTGAACGGTATCCTCGGTTCCAGAAAAATGGCTTTTCCTCCTTTTTTCAATACGCGCGAAATTTCATGCCCGGCAGTTTCAAGATTGAGATGATGTAATGCGCCAATCCCAACAACAAAATCAAAATTCTGATCAGCAAAATCCATTGCCTGAACCGACATAACCCGCGTTGAAATTCTTTCATCCACATCATTAAATTCCGCGTTTTTTTGTGCCAACTCGATCATTTTGGGCGAAACATCGATTCCTGTTACCTGTGCGCCAATCTTTGCAAGACGAACAGATGTAAAGCCGTGTCCACAACAGATATCCAAAATCTTTTTGCCATCGCTGTCTTTTAGCTGCAGATAAAACTGCTTGTGACCTGTTGGCATCGTTTCATTTTCATCATAAAGGAACACATCATCCCTAAAATTTGCCAAGTATTTTTCAGCTTCTTCATCATAAAACTGTTGCTCCAGTTCATTCTTTAATGAAATATTTTCAGTTTTCTTGAGTGGATTGTTGTATGACCTTCTGATAGCCCTGGAATTTTCCATATACTTTTTCAGTACCTTGGCCGGGTTCATTTAAGCCATGTTCTTTCTTTTTAAGTCCAATT
The DNA here is from genome assembly GCA_013152225.1 of Calditrichota bacterium. GTDB lineage: Bacteria > Zhuqueibacterota > Zhuqueibacteria > Residuimicrobiales > Krinioviventaceae > Hydrothermomicrobium. The sequence continues at coordinate 477 of JAADGR010000509.1, read as the reverse complement.
GATGACAGAGTAATTCGTGAAAAGTCGAAAAGCATGTCATCGCGAGAAGCGGAGCGACAGTTTATCCCGAGTTATCGGGAAAGCCGATCCTTAAAAAACTGCACTTTTTCCGACATCCAGATTGCTTCGCTTCGCTCGTAATGACATTTTGGACTTTTTGCGAGTTACTCATAAAACGATTTAATGCCAAAGCTGCTTATATCGCAAACCTGAAATTAATAATATCTCCGTCCTTGACGAGGTATTCCTTCCCCTCCAGCCGCAGGACGCCGTCACTTTTGCATTGCGTCAGAGATTTGCGTGGAATAAAATCATCATAATGCACAACTTCGGCGCGAATAAAGCCGCGTTCGATATCAGTGTGCACGGCACCGGCTGCCTGGGGGGCGCGGGTATTCTCGCGGATCGTCCAGGCGCGAACTTCATCGCTGCCGACGGTAAAAAATGAAAGCAACCCCAGTAATTCATACGAAGTGC
>JAADGR010000260.1 GCA_013152225.1 Calditrichota bacterium | reverse complement strand
ATGATATTACACCGGACATGATGGCCCTGGCCAAACCCATTGCCGGCGGTCTGCCCATGGGCGCTGTTCTGTTGAATGATATGGTCGCCGGGTTCATCCAGCCCGGGAATCATGGTTCTACATTCGGCGGCGGGCCTTTGGTGGCAAGCGTGGCCGAACATATCGTTCGACGAATTGCGCAGCCGCAGTTTTTGCAGCACATCGAAGAAATGAGCGAATACTTTTTCGCCGAGTTAGAGTCTCTGAAAAAGAATTTTAATAAAATCGTTTCGATTCGCGGCAAGGGATTGATGATCGGCGTGGAACTTGACGACTCGCCGCAGCCGCTCATTAACGCCTGTGCAGAAAACGGCCTGCTTGTATGCAAAACAGGTGGAAACGCCTTCCGCCTGCTGCCGCCTTTGATTATCGAAAAAGAACATGTTGACGAAGCGATAGAAAAACTGACTAGGGCTTTCCGGGAGGTCATTTAAAACGACTTGACCTTTACCAAAGCTGAACGCTGCATTCTTTTCATTTCAACGTTTTAATTCATTTTCTGCTAAATACCAAAATTTATGACAAAATGGAGCTTTGGTAAAGGTGGATGATTTTCGACCTCATTCCATCGTTCCCGGGCTGTATAAAAACGATCAAATTCCAGGAGTGCAGCCCCTTTATGGGCTGCAACGCATAAAGGCGTTGCACTCCTTGTTTTCACACAGTCTGTCTGCGGCGGAATGCCGGAGTGACGCTCTGCGTCACAAAACGGCAACAGGACGCAGAGCAGCCCGAAAGGAATATCGCCAGAGATTATCATTCGTTTTGTACACCACAATAAATTGTGGCGCTGGTTGAATATCCTGGACGATCAATTTGCCCACCAACAAGTGAGGGGATACCCAAGTTGTAAAAAATATCTTGCCTCTCATGGATTAAATTCTTATTATTCCCTATCGAACAATTCGTCCACCAACTGGACGAATATCATCCATAATTTGGCCGGATATTAAAATGATTTATCCACGATTTATAAAAGAAAAAATGCTTCCGGCGCTGCGGGAGAGTCCGGTTATCATGCTCATTGGAGCGCGTCAAACAGGCAAATCCACATTGGCAAAGATACTTGCCGAGAGTGAAGACTGGCACGCGCAATACACAACACTTGATGATCTCACAATCAGAAGCGCAGCACTCATGGATCCGCATGGATTCATTAGCAATCTGTCTCTGCCGCTCGTTATCGACGAGATTCAACTGGCACCGGAGCTGCTTCCGGCTATAAAACTTTACATCGATCACAACCGAAAGCCGGGACAATTCCTGTTAACGGGTTCAGCCAATGTATTGACGCTGCCCAAAGTATCCGAGTCACTTGCCGGACGGATAGAATTATTTACTCTGTTCCCATTGTCGCAGGGCGAATTAATTAAAAAAAAAGAATATTTTATTGATCGTTGTTTTTCAGGATCATTGAAAAATTTGCCGACAACGGCAGAAAATGCCATCTGGGAAAGGGTTGTAGACGGCGGCTATCCCGAGGTTTTACAACGCGCCGATTACGAGCGAAAGCAGGTGTGGTTCCGGGACTACATCGCCACCATTTTGCAAAGAGATATTCGTGAACTGGCACAAATAAATGGTTTGTCAATCATGCCGCGTTTTTTAGAGTTGTTGGCGGCGCGGGTCGGCGCCTTGCACAACGCCGCCGAGGTATCGCGCGCCATGCAAATCCCGCAAACCAGCATTAAACGTTACATGAGCTTGTTTGAAGCCACGTTTCTCGTGCACCGACTTTTGCCCTGGAGCACCAATCTTGGCAAACGGCTTGTAAAAACGCCAAAATTATATTTTAACGACACAGGGCTGGCCGCTCATTTGACGGGTCAGACCGCAGATGCGCTCCGAACCAAATCCTTACTTTCCGGCCCCTTACTGGAAAACTTCGTTCTGGATGAATTGCGCAAACAGGCGACGTGGTCACAACGCTCAGCTCGATTTTATCATCTTCGCACACAATCCGGCATCGAGGTCGATTTTATATTAGAAGCACAAAACGGCGATTGCGTCGGCATTGAAGTTAAAGCAGCAGGAACTGTTCGCGCCGATGATTTCAAGGGCTGCCAATGGATGCAGGATCAATTAGGTGATAAATTTGTGGCCGGTATTGTGTTGTATCTTGGTAAGGAAATTGTACCCTTTGGGAAAAAGTTGTGGGCAATGCCTGTATCGGCTATATGGGCTTGATATTATTATTTGACCTTTACCAAAGCTGAATACCGCATTCTTGTTGTTTCGATCTTTCAGTTCATTTTCTGCTAAACATTCAAATTTATGAAAAAGCGGAGCTTTGGTAAAGGTGATGAATTACTTGTTTTGGATAATTAACAAAGAACACGGAGGAGAAGAAGCCAGTGCCTGAGCAATGCTGCCCAGCATCTCATTTCCTTCTCCCGTTTTTCCATGTGCCCCTATGATCAACAGGTCTGCATGAAATTCCCTGACCGTATTGCGAATCTCTTTCACTACCGAACCTTCAAGGATAAACTTTTCAATCTCCACGCCGATTTTACCGGCTTCTTTATCCATTTTGTTCAGGATGACCTCGCCGTTTTTCCGGAGATCATCGAGAATTTCAAAATATGGGTTTTCCGGCGCCAGCACCTGAACTTCATGAGGGAAGAAAAACACCCTCTGATCAATAACATAAATAACTTGCAGTTTTGCCGAGAACATTTTTGCCAACGACATTCCTCGTGTTGCTGCTTTCAAAGACGGATCACTACCGTCCGTTGCAATTACAATTTTTTTAAACATTACAGCCTCCTGTGAGTAATAATTCTACTTTCATATTTCCCGGCGTATGCAAATCGAATCGGCTGATTAATCCGGCGTTGTGCAAAGAAAACAGCCTAATCCCTTCCCCTGCCAAAAATGCGCAGGAGCATTAAAAACAAGTTAATGAAATCCAGGTAAAGCGATAAAGCGCCGACAATGGCAATTTTGCCGAATTGTTCGCTGTCCCCGTTTCCCATTCTTGCTCCCATTTCGCGGATTTTTTGCGTATCATACGCTGTCAGTCCGATAAAGAGAAAAACGCCGAGATAGCTGACCAGCCAGCTTACCGTTGGGCTGTGCAAGAAAATATTAACAACGGAAGCAATGATAATCCCGATCAAACCCATTATCAGATATTTGCCCCAGGACGTTAAATCCGTTTTGGTAACATAACCGTAAAAGCTGGTTACGCCAAAAGTAAGCCCGGCGACAAAAAAGGTTGCTGCTATAGATTGTGCGGTATAGATCAGAAAAATAGAAGATATGGTCAGACCGTTTAGCAGGGAGAACGCAAAAAACATAGCAGAAGCTGTTGAAGCGCTCATGGAACGTGCACCCCCGGAAATCGCATAAACCAGTCCCAGTTCACCGATGAAAAGTATCCATATTGTGAACGAATTGCCGAATAGTATTCGCTGCATGGCATAGTTATGTGCAGTAAAATAAGCCGTAAATCCGGAAACAAATAATCCGAACATCATCCAATTGTAAACAGTACGGATCAGTGAATTTTCCTGTGCCACACTCATTCTGGCAGATGAATAAATATTTCCTTGCATTTTCTATTTCCTTCCTGTGATTAAAAAACTTTAGTTTTTCAACGCCCCAATTGTAATAAAAGTTCATGAAGATTTGGTGAAGACTATTATTTATTTTCGCCATACTCCTCCAGCCATTTTTTCAGAACCATATTGATCGTCAGAAATCCAAGCACCTGTTTATTCTCCGTTCCCCCTTTTCCGTTCTTTCCTTTTCTTCATCAGCCACACTTCAGCTACCTGCGTGCCGCGTTCGCCTTCGCCACATATCCAGGTGAGTTTCAATTTTCCATTCCGCGTCGCATCTTTTGGAATCGGGAACTCCCAAATCGGCGTTGTGCCTGTTTTCATCATTTTGTGAATTTGGAATGTATCATTTGCTGTGAGTTGGATTTGCGAACGAAATCTCCCGGTGTAGGCTACTTTCAGAATGTATTCTGATTGGGGATCAAGATTCGTGTAAATCAAATTCAACGGTGTGTCATACAGCGTCGTCACCTGGTTCATCCAGGCCAGCGGTGTGGGGCTGCCGTCAAAGCCTTTGGCCTGCACCGTGTGTACCCATTCCTCGCCGCGCAATCCGACGCCAAAACTCACGCGTGGCGACTTTAAGCTGCCCGGATCATCTTTCCAGTCCGGATAAGAACCCAGCCGTGGCGTTTCCACGGAAATCCCCGGATTGTCATAAAAACCGCCCGGGCCGGGGTCCGTTCGGTTTATCAGTTGCTCAATAGCAGCTAACCTTTCGCCTTCGCTGGTCAAATCACGAATGGTTTTAAATTGCGACAACAGCCACACGGCATCATTTAGTGGAACATCGATATAATCCATAAAATTACCGCGGCCATCCTGCGCCTGATATTTATTAACCGACGTTTGCGAACCAATGGCCTGAAATAAGAAATCGGCGATTTGCCAGCATTTTTGTTTATAACTCTGCGCAACCGGTTTCTTTTCTTTTTGTCTGAGGATAGATTCCGCCATATTGATGGACTTGCCACTGCCCAATTCAGGGGCACGGCGAAGCGCTTCTCTCGCTTCCGTCTCCAGCGCAGTTTCATTAATCAGCCGCGCACGAACGTACGCGTCGTAATAAGCGCGCAATAGTCCCATTTGAAAGCGATAATTCTGTTTAACTCGTGGCGGCGCGGATTTTTCCATGTCCTGCCACTGCCGCAGCGTCACATCAACCGATGTGTTGCAGAGCAGCGGCCCCTGCCAGTTTCTTTCCAGTGAGATCAATCCCCGGGCAATGTCCTCTGAAAAATCAGGATGAACAAAAAAGCGGCTGTACTCCCGCAATATTTCAATCACCGGCATGTCCGGGTCCCAGTCCAGCGAACTCCAGACAAACTTGTTAACATCGTCATTAATGCCTTCGGAATAGCTCAGGCTGCCGTCAGCAAATTCATCCAGCGCATTGTGAATGGCTCTTTCTGCAACAGGACGCGGATTGTAGCACTCGCGCCCGAGCGTCATAGCAAAAGCCAGATCCCAATCTTTGACCGGATATTGGCAACTGATACTGTGAGTGATGTCCGGATAACGGCGAATGGGAATGTCCGCATCGACTATTTTGCGCATTTCCGGCAAAGGCGTTTTAATCCACGGGCCAAACACAACGCCGCCGAACCAGGGATAGTGGCGATTGACGTTTTTATAGAACGCATCCAGCCACTCTTTGGTGGGACGAAACGCCTGAGGAGACACCCAGATTTTTGCGTTGGGATGATATTTTTGCAGAACGCCGGCCATTTTTTCAAGCCAGGCAAAAAGAATGTCAGGATGCAGATCGCCGGGGTCGCCACCGGGAACGAGCACGGCGCTAATATGCTTTATTTTTTTGAAAACTTTATCACGTTCCTGCAATTCTTTTGCAATCGAATCCGCATGGCTGTAATCCGATCCCATGTTCGGATACCACATCCACACGTCCATTCCGTACGAGTCCGCGATTTCCGCCTGTTTGATTATCATCTCCATTGCAGGCCGTTTCATGTGCGGGCTTGTGCGATCATCATCGGTGCGCGGCGGCATAATTTCGATGCTGTTGGCGCCGAAAATAGCCAGTTCACGAATGTACTGATCAAACTGTGCAGCATCCCAGGCATCGTAAGCATTGGTCTTGGGTCGATATCCCAACTGGTGGCCGCGAATTCTGTAGCGTGGCGTCGATACAATATCCAGGTTTTCAGGGATAGCGATACTGCCGCTTTTCAAGGTCAATTCGCGCAACAGTTTGCCCACGCCGTAGAATACCCCGCGCGGGTCGTGACCGGACACGACAATGACCGGAGAAGGGCTCGCTTTGAGGAAAAGTTGAAAACCCTCTTTTCCCGGCTTTTCCTTTTGGCCTGGGCGTGTAAACGACCCGGCAAAGTCCTGAATCTGCGTTTCCAGCCCGATTGCAATCACCGGCCGCGCTTTCTTTGGCCAGACTTTTGATGTTTCTAAAAGAATCCCTGTTCTTTTTTGAATTTCTTCCTGCAGAACCGACACTGCTTTTTGTTCCAGGCTTTCCATTTTGGAGGGAATTACGATAACGCTTTCAGAAAGATCAATATTCGTTTGTGCGGCAGAAAAGTTGAAACTGTAGAAAAACAGTCCGAGAAACAGGAATACTGTTTTGCTTAAAAGAAAATAATGTGGCTTGCTTTTTTGCATAGAGATTTTTTTCCTCTTTGGCAAAATAATTTTGTCATTTATTTTGACGTCTGGATTAATTTTCTAATTTCTTCTCTCATCTCTTTCGCCTTTTGCTCCGCTTCTTCCACCGGCAACCCCTCATATTTTCCGGGTTTCTTAAAACCAACTTCCAGCAGCCAGGCTATGGAACGCATTCTTCGGCGTTGGTCAACAAGTTGGTAGATTTCTGATTTCTGCAATTGTTCGGCATATTCTTGCGGGTCCTGTTCCGAAAGGGGCATACGAACACCTCGCAAAAACAATTGCGCCATCAGAACATGTCCGGCCAACTGCGGGTGCACGCCGTCTTTACTAAACGCAAAATCCGGTTCTATCGACATTAGGATAATTTTTAAAAAGCTCATGTTCGATGACGCTCACATAACGACCGTCCTGGGTGATGCTGTCGCCAAGAATGAGAACTCGCCCGTTGAGTATTTCGGGAACCTGTTGCTTTGTCTGCTGACACGAAACAAAAATCAGGCAAACACTCAAAAAGACAATCAATCTTCTCATATCACTTTTCCTTATTTTAATAATAAAAGCTTGTGCACCTGTCGTTCATTTCCAACCTGCAGGATGCACTGATACACTCCGGTTGAGAGATGGCGGGCATTCCAGACAACATGATGACGCCCGGGATTTTGTTTGCCATCCACGAGTAGTGCGACTTGACGTCCTGACAGATTGTTAATAACCAGCTTAACGCGAGCAGTTTGCTCCAGTTCGTAAAGGATGATTGTCGATGCGTTGAATGGATTGGGAAAATTGTACAGCAACTTAAAATGTGCGGGCATCTTTGTGCTTTTTCTCTCCACCGCGGTTTTTGCCTCAGCAACCAGACTCAAATTTCGTACCGCCACAGCAGCATAGTTCAATCCCGGCATCTCCCAGCCCATGTTCATGCCGCCAATTTTATAATCCGCGAGATTTTTCGATTCCAGCAAATACCCCCGGGACCAGGCCGCATGCAGGGCATCGATGGCATGGGGGAGCAAGTCGGCCTGAAGTGTCACCCATTTACCGCTGTGCATGCTGGTATCTGCAACGTCCTCATAAGGCACTGAATAAATCAAAGACGAAGTCCCGGCATCCAGGTTGACATATTTGGGCGGTTTGAGATCGCGGTCATCGTAAATATGCACACCGAGCCAGAGGAGATGCCCATATCCGCTGGAATTGCGATTGAGATTCTGCACGGTAAAATACATGAGAAACTGCGCCGCATGAATACCGGAATTGTAACCGTATTTTTTGATAATATTTGCCGTGTCCAATTTGGCTTCCACCCGAAAGTGAAGTGCAGCAAGTTGCGACAATGGCAAACATCCGGGCCCCGAGCTTCCCGGCGGACTGATGCGCTGCTGTACCAAAAGCGCGGGCCAGGAATCGTTGGCAGTACGGTAAACGCCACCGTATTCATGGTTTGAATCCATGCCTATATAAAGGTCATAATCTTGAGCGCCTGTCGGGCCCATACGGATAATTTTATCTGCATTGGCCCACTGCATCCAGCCGGAGGGCAGCGTATCCGCAGTCACTCCTGCGAGCGTGCTTTTGCTGTTCCATTGGGCACATTTCCAAATTGGCACCCCGTTTTTTGTCGTCCATTGTATATTGTCCTGCACAGCACCGGTGGCAGGATTCAATATCGTCAGGCCCCTCTGAAAATGCGGATCGGAGATGAGTTCCTGCGCTTGCAGATTAATGACATTCGCCACGAAAATAAAAAACAGCAAATGTATGTTTTTAAATATTCTGTAAAACAGCATGATATTCACTTTCCTCCCGGAATAGCACTTGATGAGAACCATCCAATTGTACTCATTCTTCACATGATAAATTCGTAAAAAGTCGAAAAACATGTCATCGCGAGGAGTTGCCACAAGATTCTTCCAGAATGATACGCTGTGATCAGTTGCAAAAAATTTGCAAGGGAAAAAATGCACACTAGACGGAAATATCCTTGAATTTGTCAGTTATCCCGGCAATCACTTCAAACTTGGAAATGACGTTGTCGAGATTTTCTCCCATGCGATACGTATCTTTATCCAGGCGCCCTGATGGATCAAGTTCGGATAAAACGTTCTCTTGCTGCAAATTCGGCTTCTTTTTCCTGTACGGCCACAGACGAAACGACCCGCCGCTGATCTCGTCGATCAATGTCACCTCGCCGTTGATAAGACCGTATTCCAGTTTCATGTCTACTAATTGAACGTCAAACTTGGCAAATGCGCGTTCGAGATCAAGAAAAACCCTGACGTTTATGTCGCGCATTTTTTGATACTCGGTACCGTTTTTCTTTTGGATAATATAGTCCACATACGTTTCATCCAAAAGCGGATCGTGCAGCGGGTCATCCTTGTAATGAAATTGGGTGATCACCGGATCAAAACGTGTGCCCTCTTTTGCTTTTCCCCAATGAAGAATGGAACCGGTAGCCACGCGCCGGGAAACGACTTCGAGATTGATTTTGAAATCCAACTTTTTCACCAGAGAAACCTTTTCCTGCGGGCTGCTGATATAATGTGTTCTCACGCCGCAGCGATTCAAATATTCGAAAATATCACGGTTGGTTTTCCAGTCTACTAATGCTTTCCCTGTGATGATGTCGTGTTTCACGCCGTCACCTGCGGTGATGTCATCCTTAAAAACCATAAACACTGTTTTGGAATCGTCGGGATTCTCGTAAATGATTTTTGTTTTTCCTTCGTTAATCATTTTCAGTGAATTCAAATCCAATGACATTAAAGCCTCCTGTTTAACTTTGCAAGCATCTCTTTGTTTTGTATATATTTGTTGAGGGTTAAAATGTAACAAATGATTGTCATTGCGAGGAGTGAGGAACGAACGACGAAGTAATCTCATAACTGCCTGTTAAGCATGAGATTGCTTCGCTCCACTCCGTTTCGCTCGCAATGACATGACCAAAAAAAAGTCATGTTACAAACTAACTCTAAACAAGTATAATTTAAAAATCCTGTTTTCAAATGCAATAGAGGAAAATAATATAGCAGGATGATAAATGACAGGATATTTAAAAAGTTCAAAAGAGGACGAATGAAGTCCAGGTGTTTTCGCGCGGAAACAAAAAGGCGGAGACGATCCCCTTCGCGAGATCGAACTCCGCCTTTGGAGGGAAATAGGAACAGAAAAAAAATTATTTGAGCAGTGTTAGTTTTTTGGTCGCATGATAATGTCCTGCGATAATCCTGTAAAAATATGTTCCGCTCGGCAGGATTTCATTTTGATTGTTTCGGATATCCCACACCATCTGATGTCTTCCTGCCATGAGCCTTTTATCCATCAGACGAGCGACCAATTGTCCGCGAACGTTAAAAATATCCAGGTTCACGTTCTCGTCTGTGGGAAGTGAAAATTCAATCGTCGTGCTGGGATTGAATGGATTGGGGTAGTTTTGTTCAAGCGCAAATATTAAAGGTTGTTGGCCTGATGTTATTTGTTGCACATCCGTTTTCAGAGAGGCCGAAAATTCGGATGTGTTACCTTGATTATCCGTAACCGTTGCTGTCATAAAGCGATCGAGATTTGATGCCGCAAGTGTGAATTCTCCGTTTTGATCCGTAAAGGTGATGCCAACCAGATTTTTGCCTTCGGTATCAGGACCTTTGTAAATTTCCACCAGAGAGTTTTTCGTTGCGTATCCTTTAATCAGGCCATCGTTGGCCGTGTGCAGAACCGGCGGCGCTATATTAAAATTCGCACCTTCTTCCACATCAATGCCCTTTTTTGCATTCGCGAAAATCGAATTCTGGGTGATTGTATTATACAGGGTCTGATCCCGCACGATGTAGACTCCGTCTCCTCCGTTATTGGCGATAATGTTTTGTGGCCCGATTTTATTGCGATAAGCACCGTCCTGAATGCAAATGCCATGTTTTACATTTCCTGCCGGAGTTTGAAAATAGAGAAGCCCGATGAGATTTGCAAAAACTTGATTTTTCGCGGTGGAATCACCGGCAATGACGATGCCGCTGGCCCAATCGCCGCTTTGATAGCCGTTTCCACTGATGAAATTTTGCGGCCCGATCTTGTTGTTCGAAGCGCCATGGGTTATCATAATCCCATTATGTTCGTTTCCAACAACGCTTTTGCCTGTGGCATCCGGGCCGATTAAATTGCCGGCAACTTCATTGAAATCGGAATGACCTTTAATTTGCAATCCGCTGTAGCGATTACCGGAAACGATATTCCCGGCCCCGTCTTTGATGCTGCCTATAATATTATGTGATGCACCATTGAGGATGACGATACCTCCTTCCCCATTCCCAAGGGCAGACATTCCATCCGATGCGACACCAACCTTGTTTCCCATAATCGAGTTCTCGTCCACGCCTTCGCCTTCGAGTCGAATGCCTGAGGACAGATTTCCGGAAAAAACATTTCCTTCTCCGGGCAACGCACCACCAATGCGATTGTTCGTGGCGCCCGATTCCAATCGAATGCCATCTTGTTTATTGGGAATCGGCTTTGTTCCGGTCACATCGGTGCCGACATAATTGCCAACAACAATATTATTGTTGCACCCCTCTCCTTCAATGAGGATACCGTTTCGTTTCATTCCTCCAATTACATTTCTTTCTTTTGCCAGAGAGCCGCCAATTGTGTTCGAATCTGCGTCGGCTGTGATGATAATCCCATTTAAACCGGCAATGGATTTGAGCGCATCCGAGCCATCAGGTGAGATTCCAATGTAACAGCCGGTAATTTTATTACGCCGTGCATTTTTTCCTGAAATGACGATTTCATTTTGACCAAAATTACCAATAATAAGATCATGAATCCAATTGTATCTCGATTCAATTCTGATGCCGGTGCCTCCATCCGCAATCATTGAACCATCAATCATGATTTCCGGCCCTTTGGGATTTGTGTCTCCTTTGTTTCGGGTTTGTACGGAACCATCAACTTCCAGTTTACCTCCCGTCAAAGGGGGTAAAGGTAAAGATGGCTGCAGTTTCCAAACTCCTTCTTCTGCATCATAAGATTGGTCATCAACAGGTATGTTAAAAATGATTTTGTTAACACCCTGCTGTTCGTTACTCTGTTGAATCGCCCAACGCAGGGAACCAGCACCATCGTTGTTTGAATTCGTAACCACGAATTCCCCGGCAACGACCGGCAAAACGATTAAAACGATGAGCGCTAATAATAGCTTCGACATTTTCCACCACATCACATCCTCCTTTTCAAAAATTACAGATTGAAGAAAAGGTTCTTTTTCAATCCTCAAAGGTCTTGTTTTATTTCACCATAGCATGGGATGCAATTTCGGAAGTTATTCAACCCCACGGTGATGTTATCCTCACCTGCAGCCACTTGCTGAGGCAACCTTGGGGCATTTGAATAAAAGAGTGTGGCCATCAGACCACAGTGATGCGAAGAAGCCTGGACATTGATGGGTTTTCTAATAGCTAAATTTAATAGGACCTTACAACCTTTATACGGATCGAAAAAAAACGTTAATTGACACCCGTATTAATGAGACGGCAATAAGCGTTCCATTTTTGAGTAGAGTTGTCGGCGGGTTATTCCGAGGAGTTTTGCTGCGTGGGTTTTATTTCCTTGCGCTTTTGCAAGCGCCCTTTGGATCATTCTTTTTTCCATTTCTTCAATAGTCAACATGTCATCCGCACTATTTTCAATTTTCAGGGGAAGTTCCGCTTCACCTCGCAGGTGTGGCGGGAGGTCTTTGATTGTGATAAGGTTCCCCGAAGACATGATGAGCGCGCGCTCGACAATATTTTCCAGTTCGCGAACATTTCCCGGCCATGCGTATTCCATCAAAATTCGGATTGCTTTGGATTCAATGCCATCCGGCGCTGCATTTTGCATTTGCAGAAAGTGCGTGATAAGGTCGGGAATATCTTCTTTTCTCTCCCGCAGAGGAGGAAGGAAAATGGGAAAAACATTGATGCGGTAATAAAGGTCCTCGCGGAATGTGTTTTGCCTTACGGCTTTTTCAAGATTCTTATTCGTTGCGGCGATGATTCTCGCGCGGATTGGAATCGTTTGCGTGCCGCCAAGGTGAACAATTTCTCTGTTCTGCAAAACGCGCAAAATCTTGACTTGGGTCGCCGGTGTCATATCGCCGATTTCGTCCAGAAAAATTGTCCCGTTTTCTGCGGCTTCAAAAAGTCCCGGCTTTCTTTTATCGGCACCTGTAAAGGCTCCCTTTTCATAGCCAAAAAGTTCGCTTTCCAAAAGATTTTCCGGCAGGGCGCTGCAATTAATTGCTATGAATGGCTCGTCACGGCGAGTACTTGCATGATGAATGGCTTTTGCAACCAGTTCTTTGCCCGTGCCGCTTTCACCGCGCACGACTACCGTTGCATCACTGGTGGCGACTTTTTCGACCAGTTGATAAATATGCTGCATGGCACCGCTATGACCCACTATATTTTCGATGGAAAAACGATTTTTGAGTTGACGGCGCAGGTTTTTATTTTCAGCTTTCAGATGACGCTTTTCAAGAATGTTGCTGATTTTGTGGCGAAGGTCGTCGATTTCAAACGGCTTGATGATATAATCGTAGGCGCCGTTTTTCATAGCTTCCACGGCTGTCTGGGCGTCCGCGTAGGCCGTCATCAGCAAAACCTCTGTTTCCGGACTTTTCTCTTTGACTTTTACAAGCACATCCAGGCCGCTCATTCCGGGCATCTTGATGTCGCTTAAAACCACATCAAATTGTTCAACGGTCAGCGCGGCCATTGCCGCTTCACCGCTGTCCGCCGTCGTCACCGCCATGTCCTTATTTTCAAATGCCGCTTTAAGCACAGCGCACATTCGACGTTCGTCGTCAATAATGAGTAATTTTGCTGGTTGCATGGTTCATCCTGGTTTTAAATTTGTTAAGAAAACTAGACAATAAAACGTGCTTCCTGGAGAAAATAACCACCTGATTTCAGGGTTGGTTTTTAACAATACTTTTTAACCATATCGTTGCGAGCGAAACGGAGTGGAGCGAAGCAATCTCGTGCTTTACAGACAGTCAAAAGCTTATTATTATTTCAGCGGCAAAAAGAATCGAATAACCGCGCCTCCCTCTTTTCGATTTTCCGCTTCTATTCTCCCGCCATGTTTTTCGATGATAT
>JAADGR010000022.1 GCA_013152225.1 Calditrichota bacterium | reverse complement strand
GTTAGAAGAACGAGTGTAATATTTCGAAGCCAGTGTAACTGGATTTTATCAACATCTGAAAAAACGGATTTGATATCCTGTTCAAAACGGTGTAGTATCCACAGCGTCAAAATTAAATAGGGAAAAGTCTGGATTAAAACCGCCCAGTTTAGAATCGTAAAGAACAACAACTCATCACCGCGTTGCATTTTTAGCATCAGCAAATGATGGTCGCTATATTTTGTAAAGAACAGTATGGAAAAGCACAATGTCACAGAAACCAACGGAATAAAATGCAACAGATCACCCTTTCTCAGTTTTGAGAAAGAATGCGTAAGGTAACGGGCATAAAGAAAAAGTAAAGGAGGAAGCGCAAAGATTACACCTACGGTCAACAATCTGATGTAGGGCATCATCAGATAAAAGCCGACATCATTTAAGAACAAGTCAAACAATACAAAAGAATACAGGAAAATTACCAGACCTAAAAAACGATTGGCAAATAAATGGCGGGATCGATAGAAAATAAAGATAGCAAGGAAAAACCCCTGCGAGGCGGCGATCAATAGCGCAGTGTCTACAAGACTGATTGTCAATGTTTTCTCGTGAACGAGTTAGTTGTTAATACTCATGGCAAAAACAAAACGGCTATTTCCCGCTCATCCTGTCCCGCTCCTTATTCCAGCGCACCCATTCCGATTGTTCGTCGCTATCCGTGGAAGCAAAATCCCCCGAATAGACGACCTGTCCCTTTTTATTCACTTTAACTTTTTGCATCGACTTGACGATCAGCGCCCATTCCTGCAGAGAAACCTCATGAGGACCGGCAATCTCGTGAGGGCCGGAAATTTCATGCGGTTCAATACTTTTCGGAATGACAGTGCTGGATTGCGGCGCATTGGTCAAAATCACTTGCCCGTGGTAAACTTTTAGTTCTGATGTTGAATCATCCTGAACATTCATGCGCAAAGTTGTTCCGGTAATTGCAGCGGCTGCGATGGGCGTACCAATGGAAAGCCGCATGTTTTTTCCTTTTTTCGCTATGTTCGCCCAAAGATCGCCTTTTTGCAGAACAATGTTTGCCTCGCGAATGTTCTCTTTTGTTTCCTCGTAGAGCTTTAAAATATCAATCGTGGTCTTTGGTGCCATGCGTATTTTGTCGATGTGAGCCAGATCCAGTTCTGCCCGCGACCGGGTTAAAGTTCTGACCCGCTCTCCGCCGGTAACCTGAGAATTTTTTGCAACACTTTTCCACAGTTTCTCGGTATGTTTCTGCTTTTTCGCCGAGCCCTGCACAAATGTAACGATTCCTACCTCTTGATTGCTTTCGGATACTACAATTTTTAGGAGAAAAAAAAGAACCGAGAGAGAAATGAGGGAAAGGAAGAGGATCGGGTATTTTTTGTTACGAATCATTGGAAATATCTCCAAGTTTTCAGGCATATTTTCCTTTTGAGAAAAATTTTGCAAAAACAATATCGCCCAATTTAACCGCTTCTTTAGAATACGGATCAACGCTGCGTTGTTCCAGTTCCCAATCTATAATTTCTTTAGAGCTTCGCCATTTATCTACCCTGTCTATCTTGTGAATGAAACGACTGAAATCGAGTGAATCTTTTTTGAATATTTTTTTCAGAAGCAGTTTCCAATCTTCAGGGTCAATGAAATCCAGAATAGAGGGGTAGGGACCCGGTGGCTGGCGTTCTATTTTTGCACGTTGAATCTTTTCAAAACTATCTTCAGTGTAGATGATGCGGGGATGGTTATTATTTGTCAATTCCTCCCGGGCATCAGCAGTCGAAGCATTCTTTCCACCTTTTACTACCAGGGGTAAAAATTGCATAAAGTCTTCTTTCGACCAATACCTTTTGCCCTCCTTAATTTTTTGGTGAATGGTTTGAAATGCATCTGTAAATCCCCGGGTGGAAAAAAACTCTTCAACTAACCTGGATTCCAGTCCATTTGCATCCAAAGCGCCATCGATATCAAAAAAATCAATCAGCAAATTAGAGTCGATGAGGATGGTTTGCCTGTAGCCGTTTGAATACAGTTTATACATAACTTGCTGCGCGAACAGTTTAAATCGGCTGTTATCTATTCTATCGTTTTCGTATTTGTCGAGTTCTTCGCACAGATGCTCAAGGAAAGGAATGTTTTCCCCGAATCTCTTGAGAGAGAGTTTTAAAAGATTCTTATCCAGTTCATTCGTTTTACGGAAAAAAATTGTCTCAATTGCATATTGTGGCCTGAGCAAAAGTTCAAAGCGAATCTTGAGAGCATTTTTCACGCACGACTCTGCATCAGCCCGGCTAAATTGCACACTGCTTTGCAATTCATTCATTAATTGCTCGCGCGCGCTTTTCACGATTTCGTCATCAAAGTCAGAACTGGCATTTGCATTAAAAACAACCGGTTCTTTTTCTTTTATGCGCCTTCTGGCGATAGCATGAAAACTGTTTTTAACAAAATCAGGAAGTTCTTTTTCGCACAACTGACGACACGTGATCGTTTCCTGATCTTCCATTATTTTACGAAGCAACGCCGTCACCATCCTCCTTACCCCTTCTTCATATCCCAGCGTACTCAAATCTCATTTTCCTTCGTTTACTTTGCCATTTTATTTAAAGCATCCCATTGGTTAAGCTGACAAACACTTTACTATTTTACAGTTACTTGTGGTAGAAAAACACACTTGACAATTTCATCGTTTTTTGGAACTTTGGCAACGACTTCGCCCTGGCTTGCCCGTCCCATCTGTTTGATTGATTTGGCTCTTAGTTTTTTAATTTTACCCTTTCGGGAAAAAAGCAGAATCGGTTCATTGCTCTTTACTTCAAGTATGCCGGCGACCTTTCCGGTTTTGGGTGATAGCTTGAAATTAATAATTCCTTTACCGCCGCGCCGGATTCTTCCGTATTCTTCAAGACTGCTGCGTTTCCCAAAACCAAGCGTCGTCACTGTGAACAGGTAAGATTTTTTGGCTTTTATATTGGTCATATCGACGACAAAATCATCCTTTGCCAATTCAATGCCTTTGATGCCGCCGGCCTGAAGACCCATATCTCTCACGTCCTGCTCGTTGAAACGTACAACTTGGCCCCCTGCCGAAGCGAGCAATATATCTTCTTCGCCTGTGGTTAATGTTGCGGCTATAAGCTCATCACCTTCCTTAAGCCCAATAACTGCAGATCCTTCTTTGGTCACAGAGGCCAGACTTGAAAAGGCTACTCTTTTTACCAGCCCGTTTTTTGTCGTCAGAAAAATAAATTTTTCCTGGTCAAATTTATCCGTTTCCAAAGAAAAAACAAGCTTTTCTTCAGGATTTAATCGCAAAAGATGTTGCAATGAAATGCCATGATCACCGTTGCCGGCCATGGGAATAAAACTTGATCGCAGGACATAGCTCCGTCCCAAATTCGTAAAGAATAAAAGCCTGTGGCTGTTGGCTGAAACGTGAACGCGCTCGACAAAATCTTTCCCGGATGCAGGTTTCAACAGTGCAGGCTCTTTTTCCAGTTCACTTTGTAAAGTTCGCTTAATAATCCCATAAAGAGAAATTGTGATGAGATTTTCATCCTCTTTCATCATCTCGGTCAGAGATACTTTTCCCGTCGTTTTACCGATGATCTGTGTTTTTCTCTCGTCGCCGTATTTTTCCTTAAGTTCCTGAAGCTCTGTTTTCACCAATTGCATGCGCCGCGACTTGCTTGCGAGCAATGATTTTAACTTTTCGATGAGTTTGATGAGCGCAAGGTATTCCTGCTCTATTTTTCTGCGCTCCAGGCCGGTTAGTCGCTGTAAACGCATATCCAGAATGGCCTGCGCTTGAATCTCCGAGAAACTAAAAGTCTTAATCAAAGATCGGCGCGCAGTATCGACGTTCTTTGATTTCTTGATAATAGCAATTATTTCGTCGATATTATCCAGCGCTTTTTTCAAGCCTTCGAGAATGTGCGCACGTTTTTCAGCTTTATCGAGATCAAATTTTGTCCGGCGCAAAACAACTTTATGACGAAATTCCAGGAACTCCTGAAGCATCTCCTTCACGCTCATCACTTTCGGCTGGCCATTAACCAGCGCCAGGAGAATGACGCCAAAAGTGGTTTGCAATTGCGTATGTTTATAAAGATTCTCAAGCACTTTTTCCGCATTGACTTCTTTACGAAGTTCGAAAACGACACGCATTCCTTCCCGGTCCGACTCGTCGCGGATTTCAGTGATGCCGTCAAGTTTTTTATCCCGAACCAGAGCTGCCGAACGTTCGAGCAAGGTGCCCTTGCTGACCTGGTAAGGAATTTCCGTGACAATTATCCTTTCCCTGCCGCCGCGCATATCTTCGACATGGGCACGCGCACGAACCATCAACTTTCCACGGCCGGTTTCAAAATAAGACTTGATGCCCTCGTCACCAAAGATCGTTGCACCTGTGGGGAAATCCGGGCCCTTGAGATATTTCAGTAAAGATTCCGATTTTAATTTTGGCGATTCAATAAGTGCCGACAGGGCATCGATAACTTCATTCAGATTATGCGGCGGAATGTTTGTTGCCATACCCACGGCAATACCGTATGCACCGTTAACTAATAAAGTCGGCAAAAGCGAAGGCAAAACCGAAGGTTCTTTCAGCGAGTCATCAAAATTCGGCACAAAATCGACGGTCTGTTTTTCAATGTCCCTCACTACTTCTTCAGCGATGTTGGCCAACTTGGCTTCCGTATAACGCATTGCCGCCGGTGAATCGCCGTCAATGGAGCCAAAGTTGCCCTGGCCGTCCACGAGGGGGTAGCGAAGGGAAAAATCCTGCACCATACGCACCATAGCATCGTAAACAGCCGAATCGCCGTGGGGGTGATATTTACCTAAAACCTCGCCGACAATTCGGGCACTTTTTTTATAAGCAGAATTCGGCCTCAGACCCAGATCAAGCATCCCGTAAAGCACGCGTCGATGCACGGGTTTTAAACCGTCGCGGACATCCGGTAATGCGCGCGCAACAATAACAGACATTGAATAGTCAATGTATGATTTGCGCATTTCCTCTTCAATTGCAACCGGTATAATATTTTCAGAAAGATTTGTCATAAGATTCAAAATGTTTATTTTTAATAGTCGTTAAACATCCAAATTGCGTACATATTTTGCATTCTCTTCAATAAATTTTCTTCTCGGTTCGACATTGTCACCCATGAGCATGGAAAAAACATGATCTGCTTCAAACGCCTCTTCTATGGCCACCTGCAGAATCGTACGATTCAGGGGATCCATTGTTGTCTTCCACAATTGGTCGGGGTTCATCTCGCCTAAACCTTTGTATCGCTGAATGTCGATTTTTTCATTTCCGTTTTTGCTAATTTTTTTGACAATTTCATCGCGTTCATCTTCATCATAGACATATTTTTCTTCTTTCCCCTTTTTTACACGATAAAGAGGGGGCTGGGCAATGTACAAATGCCCGTGATCAATTAAAGGGCGCATGTGGCGAAAGAAAAATGTCAGCAAAAGCGTGCGGATATGGGAGCCATCCACATCAGCATCGGTCATGATGATGATCTTGCTGTAACGCAGTCTATCAACAACAAATTCTGTTCTGCCTATACCGGTACCAAGAGATGCGACAATGGTTCTGATTTCTTCATTGGATAACATTTTGTCGATTCGTGCTTTTTCGACATTCAAAATTTTTCCACGAAGAGGCAAAATAGCCTGAAAGCGGCGGTCTCTTCCCTGTTTTGCGCTGCCGCCGGCGGAATCACCTTCAACAAGAAACAGTTCGGTACGCTCGGCATCGCGGAGAGAACAATCCGCCAGTTTGCCGGGCAGCCCCTCACTTTCCAGTGCCGTTTTTCTTCTTGTCAATTCTTTCGCTTTACGGGCTGCTTCTCTGGATCGTGCAGCAGATTTACACTTTTCAATAATCTTGCGCGCCACCGGCAGATTCTTTTCCAGATAATTGGAAAGGCCCTCATTAACAATGTTCTCAACAATACCGCGAACTTCGCTGTTTCCAAGCCGGGTCTTTGTTTGTCCTTCAAATTGTGGCTCGGAAACTTTGATGCTAACCACGGCAGTAATTCCTTCGCGCACATCATCCCCGGTCAAGCTGGGATCACCGTTTTTTAGCAATTTGTTTTTGGTGGCAAAATTATTAAGGGTACGCGTAAGTGCGGTTTTAAACCCGACAAGATGGCTTCCGCCTTCTATGGTGTGGATATTGTTAACGTAGGAGTAAATATTCTCCGAGTATGAATCGTTATATGAAAATGCAATTTCAACAGGAATGTTCTCTTTTTCCGCAGAAAAATAAATGCCCTTTTTGGTGATCGGTGTTCGTCCCTGGTCGAGATATTCCAAAAATGTTAAAAGACCGCCCTTGTAGCGAAACTTTTCAGATTTACCGCTTTTTTCATCCGTTAACGATATTTTAAGGTCTTTATTGAGAAACGCCAATTCCCGCAAACGTTCGAGAAGAATTTCAAAGCTGAATTTTCGCTTTTTAAAGATTTCACTGTCGGGAGAAAAGGTGATTTTCGTGCCGGTGGATTTTCGGCGCCCCACAACACGAACATCATATTTGGGAACCCCGCGTTCATACTCTTGCCGATAGACTTTGCCGTCTCTGGCTATTTCTGCAATACACCACTCCGAAAGCGCATTGACCACAGAAACACCGACTCCGTGTAATCCGCCGGAAACCTTGTACGCCTTTTTGTCGAATTTTCCACCTGCATGAAGAACGGTCATCACAACTTCGAGAGCCGGACGTTTTTGCACAGGATGAATATCCACAGGTATTCCACGACCGTTGTCCCGGACAGTCACTGTTCCGTCATTGTTAATCGTTACATCGATTTCAGTACAATACCCTGCAAGCGCTTCGTCGATACTGTTATCTACGACCTCGTTCACAAGATGGTGAAGCCCCCGTGAAGAGACATCCCCGATGTACATGGCCGGTCGCCGTCGCACGGCTTCGAGGCCTTTTAATACCTGAATCTGACTCGCATCGTAAACTGGTTGGTTCTGACTGGCTGACATAATAATTCTTAATTCTATTTAGTGAAATCGGATATCCAAAATAATATCCTTACCAATTGTTTCTTCAATTTTTTCCAAAATACCCGGCTTGTGGAACAACAATTCCGTTCGCCAGGACATACTGCTTACTTTGATATACAATACCTTATCAACAACTCTTTCGGGTTTTGTCACTTTACTGATATTCTCGCCGACAATTTCCGACCATTTCTCTATTACGCGAAATTGGTTGATCTTTGCTCCAATGCCCAGTTGTTGGATAAGGCCATCGAGCGATTCCCCCAAAGTCTGGATTTTCTTTCTGCCCATACTAAGCTCTCTTCACTTGCCCTGAATTTACAAAAAAAACATCTTTATCAACAGATTCATCCTGGATATTTTTCACGGCCTCATAATCAAAGGACGTCCCGGTGATGAAAACCTGGCTTCCCGCGGAAAATAAATCAAGGACGTTTTTCCCACGATCTTTGTCCAGTTCCGAATAAAGATCATCCAAAAGCAGGATCGGCTCGGTCTCTGTCTTCTGTCGCAAAAATGTTGATTCGGTTGCCTTTAAACTTACCAAAACGCTTTTATGTTCACCTCGAGATCCAAATCGGCGGAGGTCTTTCCCCCCTATTGAAAAACTGAATTCATCCCGATGCGGCCCGGCAAGTGAAGTACCACGTTTTTTCTCTTTTGGGGAAAGCTTTAAAAGCGCAGAACGAAAATTATGAGAAATTTCTTGCGGTTCTTTAAAAGGAACATTTGGCTGATATGTTATATTCAAAGTTTCTGATGAATTTGTCAAAACTCGGTAATTGTCTGATAAATGCGGCCGAATTTCATCGATCACTTTTGCACGAAACTTTATGAGCGCCTCACCTTTGCTGATCAGTTGTTCGCTCCAGATATCAAGAATGCCCGGCGAGATGGTCTTTCCCAGCGCCATGCTGCTGAGAATATTATTGCGCTGTTTTAAAGCTCTTTCGTATTCTTTCAGGTCTTGCAAATAGCGCTGCGAACTTTGCGAAAAGAAAATATTAAAAAATCGTCGCCGCTGTGAGGGCGGCCCGCCCGTAATTTCAAAATCATCCGAGGAAAGAACAACAACCGGGAACTGACCTATAAGTTTCGAAAACTGTGCGACCCTCTTGCCATCGAGGCTGATCTTTTTGCCCTGATCGACGGAATAAAATACAACAACGCGCCTCTTAATTCCGTGAGCATCGACAAACTTTCCGATAATTGTAAATTCCTTTTTATCAAAAGGAACGAGATCGGAATCTTCCCGTGCTCTGAAACTTTTTGCCAGGCATAAAATATAAATTGCTTCTATTACATTAGTCTTGCCTTGCGCGTTATCCCCAAAAAATAGATTTCGAGTCTTGGTAAAGTCCAGTCGCACTTGTTCTATATTTCTAAAACTGATAATCTCTAAATGGGTCAAAGTCATTCAGATTACTCGTTGATCTCTTTAGCATCCCCCTCGTCTGGTTGTTCATTTTCTTCGGTGCTGCTATCCGCTTCATAAACATGCTCACTCTCAGCTTCGTTTTCATCTTCTTCCTCGGCATCCTCTTCAGTGAGACGAATAGGCATTAACAGCATGGTCACAACTTCATCGGACTCTTGTTCCGGCGGATACATGATTGCAGCACTCACCGCATTCTTTAATTCAAAAATAACTTCTTCAGAATCGAGGTGGCGCAAAACATCCATGAGGTATGCTGAATTGTAGCCAATTTGCAGCCATTCACCTTTGTATTTTGCAGAAATCACCTCGGTCGCTTCGGCACCAAACTCTATATCTTCGGAATGAATCGTCAATTCATCCGGCGTGAGAATAAAACGAACCTGGTGCGTTAAAGAATTGGAGAAAATGGAAACCCGGCGCAGGGTGGAGATTAAAAGCTCCCGATTAACCTGGAGTATTTTATCGTTGTCTTGCGGAATAACACGTTCATAATTAGGATACATCCCACTGATAAGTTTTGAATAAATCGTCGAATTTTCCAAAGTGAATACAATATGATCCTCACCAATCTGCACGTCGACGCTTTTATTCGGCTCCAGATTCCGTAACAATAAATTAAGAGCTTTTGTAGGAATAATGACTTTGTTTTGTATGGCTTCCGGGGGTAAATCGTACTGGTGCACGATCCGCGCCAACCTGTGACCATCTGTGGCGACAAAGCGAATCTCGGTCGGAAAAAATTCTACGAGAATACCTGTCAATGCCGGTCTCAATTCATCTGCAGAGACCGCAAAAATAGTTTTGTTGATCATGTGATCCAAAACTTTGCTTTGCAGAGAAAAATGAAACTCTCCTTCTTCGACATTTGTTTTGGGAAAATCTTCGCGCGGGTCGGTGGAAATTTTATATTCACCCTTGTCTGTCTTGAGGATTATCCGCTCTTCCCCTTCAGAGGCGATATTCAGAGGCACATCCGGAAGTTCGCGAACAATTTCCAGCAAAAGCCTGGCCGGAATAGCAACAGCTCCATCTTCAAGGCGGTTTACGTTCAGGGAGAGAGTAACTGATATTTCCAAATCGGTTCCGGTGATCCTAAGTGTGTTTTCTTCCAATTCCAACAAGATGCACGTTAAAATTGAAATCGTCGTCTTTGGCGGGACGACACCCACAACCTTTTGCAAGGCATCATAAAATACGGACTTGGAAATTGTAAAGTTCATCAGTGCCTCCTAATTCCTAATATTGAACAAAATTATTTTTTAAAAATAACCAAAAGATAGATAAATTAAAGTAATATATCAAGAGTTTTATCTGTCTTGCAATGATTCTTGGTTTTTTGAAATTATATTCATACATTGGCGTTTTAATTTTAAAATCGAAAAAGCAAAAGGTCCTGTTTAATTCCATGACAAACGAGTCGGATAAAGAACATCGCTGGAAGTATTTTCTAAATCACTTGCGCTCGCAGCAGTGGCGGGGGTACATCCTCATTGGGATAGCCGTTTACCTGATTTTAATTAACCAGCTTATTCGCGTAAGGCCGGATCATATTTTTATTGCCCTGCTGCTTTTCGCCTTGGCTCTGGGCAAAGGGAGAATGAAAGCCTTTGTCATTGACTGGTCACCTTGGATCGTTTTCTGGATTTCTTACGACATGATGCGCGGCGTGGCAGACAATTTACGCGGAACCATAAATGTTGTTTTTCCATACAAATTAGAACTTGCCATATTTGGTCGCTTTTTTCATGGCATAGTTCCGGCATTTTATTTTCAGGATTTGCAGCAAGCAATTAACGGATCAATTATAAAGGATATTTTAGACGCATCCGGCGGTTTGTTTTATACTTTACATTTTGGACTCCCTATTTTATTGGGCTGGGTTCTGTGGCATACAACGGATGACAGAAAAATGTTCTACACCTTTGTCTGGACCATGACGCTGTTAAATTTTTCTGCCCTGGCAACTTTTATTCTTTATCCGGCAGCACCGCCCTGGTATGTGCTCAGCTATGGCTTTGGGCAGCCGCCGCACACTAATTTTTGGGGACTCGGAGCAGGTTCCCTCATTAATGTGGACAAGATGATTGGCGTGAATTTTTTCCAGACGCTCTGGGGAGGATTTAATCCAAACCACTTTGCCGCCATCCCGTCTTTGCACGGGTCCTATCCTATTTCCGTGGCCTTTTTCACATACAAAAAATTTCGGCGTTTGCCCGGTTTGCTTGTGCTCTATCCATTGGGGGTTTGGTTTTCAGCGGTCTATTTAAATCAACACTATATTGTGGACTTGATAATCGGTTTGGGATATTTAACAACCGCCTATCTCATTGCGGACAAATTCCTCATTCCCAAAGTTTTTTCCCGGTTCATTTCATGGGACTCTCTGCGGCCTCCAAAAAACGATGTGCTTGCATAAAAAAGTAAAGCTGATGAATGCCACCAATTGCTCCATTTTGTGGCTAACAATTTTGCTTGACATTTACTAATAGTTTTCTAAATTATGCAGTCTTTTCCGTGGCGCTTTAGCTCAGTCGGTAGAGCAACGGACTGAAAATCCGTGTGTCCCCAGTTCGATTCTGGGAGGCGCCACATTCATAAACCCCGTCAATTTTATTGATGGGGTTTTCTATTTGAGACAGCTTTCGGCTATAAAGTGATTAACCGGGGAGATATCAAATGAAAGGTCAGAAAAGCAAGTATTTAAATCCGACAGAAAATACAAATCCGCTATTATCCACTTTAGGTACATCAGCATCCCAATAAGCCGGAAAAGTGTCTTGGTCAACGGAATACTCCCACGTGTCGGTTTTGAATCCAAAACGATACCCCACATTGACGACGAAATCCATATTTGGCGAAAAAGGTATCTCGCTCAAAAGACCGGCTTGCGCTGAAAATAAAACCGTGTTAACAACTTCTTCATTGTCGTCCTTTCGGAAAAGAATGTCCATATCCGCGCCCACTTTGGTGCCGATATCCATTCTTGCTCCGTTAAGGAATCGCCAGATGCCGAATCCTGAAAATCCAAAGCCATAATCGTTTTTATTCATAGAGTCGGTAACCCGGCTGATTTGCACGCCAAGCCCCCAGTCAATGCTGCGTATTGGCGCGACCTGGAAATGCAGTCCATAGTTTAAGTAGCCCTGAGTTATGGGAGGAACAACACTTAGCTGCAAAGCACGGATTGGATCCGGATGTTCAACAACCCAGCTTCCCGCGCCA
This sequence comes from Calditrichota bacterium, assembly GCA_013152225.1. Taxonomy (GTDB): domain Bacteria; phylum Zhuqueibacterota; class Zhuqueibacteria; order Residuimicrobiales; family Krinioviventaceae; genus Hydrothermomicrobium. The sequence continues at coordinate 1,703 of JAADGR010000022.1, read as the reverse complement.
AAATTCCTCCACTGGTGCAGAATTTTTAAATGACTGCTGTCTGTAACGGTTGCAAATCCGACGACTCCGCCCGGAATTGCATATTCTTTACCATCCTTTGTCTGCGTTCTGTCGGGTTCGACGAGCTCGAAAAGCATGCCTTTTTTAATAACCTGAGCGGTATCGGGAATGACCGTGACTTTGCCTTTTCCTGACGATGCGATGTCATACGAAAGCCAGTAAATCCTCTTGAGGTCTCGGAATATTTTTTGTTGCAGTTTTTTCAAGGCCTTTGCTTTGGATTTCTCCCGGGAACCGCCCACGTAAATCACATCTTCCGCAAGAGTGCCCAGGGATTCGCCTGTTTCAATATTGTAAAAATAAGCGAGAACCGAAATGTCTGTGCGAATGTTTTTTAGGTATGCCTTGTTATCTTTTCCGGCAAATATGGGTTGGCTTGATGAGAAATAAGTTTCTTTGTTCGGCGGGACACCTTGCTGGGAAATATTCGTTTCAGCAACAACAATGGCTTCTCTGAAATCGTGTAATTGATCGAAAGGAATGATCAGTTTTTTTGTAATTGTGCTGTCGAAGGCCTCGAAAGTAGAATCAACAAGAACGCCTGTTGCAATGTCATACAGATTTAATTCATTGGCAACTTTTGCAATTAAAATTGCGATTTCATCATTGAGCGAAAAATAAATTGAATCCTTGTCGTTCGGCAGGATCGGCAATCTCATCTTGTTGACGAAATATTCCGAATTCCATGATTCTGTTCCCTGGGATTTTGCTTCCGCAAAAAAACTTGTGGATAGAGAGACTACAATTATTATAAGCAGATTTGTTTTGTTCATGATCCTGACAAATAGAAAAAAAGTCCGGTCTTGTAAAAAGCAATACGCGCAACATCAATTTCCTGCAAGGCGGGACGGGATGATTAAGCTATCATATCTGTGAAAAGCTTGCCGGCCGCAAAATAATATCAGTGATATTTGAAACGGTGTCTTTATATTCTGCTTTTGCTTTCAATGCCTGCCAATCGGGATGTTTAACAAATGCCGACCAATTCTTATCGCGTTCTTTCATGCTTTCAAATGCAAGCATATAAGTGAGATTCGGCATCCGCGGCCCGATGAGTGTCTCACCAAAAAAGACCGGGTGTAGCCCGGCTTCGCGAAAAATTCTTATCTCACCGCCTTTGTTGAACATTTCGATTTTCTTCTTTGCTGCTTTTCTGCTGTGACTTTCGTACGTCCGCATTTCAAATATGCGGGATGATTTACCTTTTACCGCATCCGGCACTTTTAATTTTGGCATATTCTCAAAAGCTTTTAACAACATCGTTTCAATTCTTACATAATTGGGATCAGAGATAGGCGTGTCCAGAAACTCGGCACCATCCTGTAAAAATTGCGAGTCCGCTAAAAGTCGGGAATTTGTTGTGGCAACCGATTCCAGCGAATTGTGCGGCAAGAGCATGTACAATGTCGGTTCGTTAGCACCAAACTTAACCGTAAAAACGCCTACCGGTAAAATACCAAGGCGGTTGAGGGCGGGAATTTCAACATCCCGTAAAAAGTTGTTCAATATCTTTTTTTTGTCTCCCAGGAGCGTATTAATTTGTCTTAACTCCAGGTATTGCTGCTTTTCCCCCTGGCCTGCCGCTGCTGTACCGGCCAGAGAGGCAACTCCGGCAACGCCTGTTGTTAATAGAAAATCGCGTC
>JAADGR010000392.1:7348-20759 GCA_013152225.1 Calditrichota bacterium | reverse complement strand
AGGCGGGTCTTCTACAAGAGAAAAAAGTGTAGCTATTAGTCTAAAAATTTATTATATTTGTTACAGCGAAAGGGAATAACATTGCCCTCCACCCGGTGAATAAAATTACCCTCGACAATTGAACAAAGATATTTTTATGGCTAAATTACCAACAATTCGCATAAATATTTTTCATGCTCTGCTAATCCTGTTTGTTATATTCTTCTTTATTCCCGTTATCATTTTAATTAGTCAATCACTTGCTAAATTGGATAATGTCAAAAATCTTTCTAACGAAACTAGCAAAACCATCGTCGAAGAACAGACCGACCAAATTTGTCGGACTGAAGCAGAAAATATTGCCAAAAGAATTTCCGATTTTCTGTTCTCTTGTGAGTTAGACCTTGAGATTTTTTCCCAACTTCCGGTTAATTCTGAATCATATCTTAAATTTTATGACCTTCACAAACGATATGTAACCTCTTTAAAAACATTTAAACCTTTGTATAAAGAAGTCGCTTTTATCAACAGCAAGGGCTATGAAGTTGTCAAGATAAAAGATAGTACTGTTGTTCCGAAAAAAGAGCTAACGGACATTAGTATTCCTGCAAATACAACTTTTACATCCGAAACATATTTTGAAGATACAAAGAATAGCAACATCGGAATTTATGTTTCTCATCTTAATGGGTGGTATGTCAGCCGACAAGAACAGATACAACAGAAAAAATCGTATGTTGGTGTGTACCGTTTTTGTAAAAAGATAGTCGATAAGCAGGGCAATTTTAAAGGTATTTGTATGCTGGCATTGGATCATCTTCATATAATGGATTTTGTGTGGCAGGAATCACTGGATAAAAAATCATTGTTGACTATCTATAAGAGCGGAAATTATAATTACATCATTGACGACGAAGGCTGGATCGTTGCCCATCCGAAGCTCTGGGATATCCGCGGTCTGGACAAAGAGGGCCACCCTATTGCCCCATTGACGGATAAAACGCCGAGATGGAAATTAGAAGCCGGTTTGATCCCTATTAATTTGAAAAATATGGACTGGCGTCTTCGTGACATTTATACAGGCGAGCCCATGAGCAGTATTGTGAAACGTGTTCAGCGGGGAGAAACGGTGGTCTATACGATGACCTCTTCCGGGATTTATGGAGAGGTCGAAGGCATCATACGCACTCGCGCCTGTGCCCCGATTTTTTACAGCCCGGATGGTTATAAAAAATATGGAATTTGGGGGGGCGTTGTAGTAGGCAAGTCGATGGAAAATTTACTTAACAAAACTAAAATTTTTACTTCCAAAATTGAGATTATTAGTAAAAATACAAAAACGCAAATGAGAATTCTGGCGGTGATTATTTCTCTGGCGATCCTTGCCTTTTCGTTTCTTCTGGCAAGATTTATTGCAGAAACTATGTCAAAGTTAAATAATTCATTAGTGAGAATTGGTCGGGGAGAGTTTATTGAGCCCGATATTAAGAGCCCGATCAAGGAAATTACCGAAGTGTCGGCAGGTGTAAAACGATTATCTGATGAATTACATGAAAAAGATGACAAGATAAAGCAATACATAAAGGATTTAGAAATAGTGAATGTCAAACTTGGCGAAGCTAAAAAAGAACTGGATTCATATTGGAAACATGAATATGAAATTGAATCTGCCAATGTGCTGGAAGAGAAATTAGAATCCTACGAAAAAGAATATCCCAAATTAAAAAAAGTACGGGAAAATTTGTGCATTGGAAATAGTCCCCAATTCTTGCGCGTTCTTCGTCAAATAATACCACTGAGCCAGATGACAATCCCCGTGTGGATCTATGGTGAATCAGGAGTTGGCAAGACAGCTCTGGCAAGGGTGATGCACTTTTTAAGTCCTCGCAACAATAAACCATTTCAGGTGTTTGAAGCAATCGAATTTTCAGCGGCAGACCCCTTGATAGTTATGGGAAAACTATTTGGGTATGGCGCGGGTCATGGTCTTCGCGGAATTGACAAAAACGGGCAGAAAGGAATACTTGAAGAATGTGACGGAGGCACGCTGCTGATAGACGACGTCGATGCCTTGCCTCTGGAAACTCAAGCACAATTGTTGCGGGTAGTCGATGGTCTCTATTTTCATCCCGCCGCGGGAAAAACAAGAAATATCACTTCAGACATTCGGTTTATTTTTGTAACAAATGTCGATCTTGAACAACACGTAAAAGAAGGTTTTTTCCGAAAAGATCTTTTCCGGCGAATGGGCGGCAGTATTAACAAAATAGAAATACCGCCGCTGCGCCATAGAAGCTCAGATATTTCTCTTTTAATAACTTACTTTATTTCAAAATATAATAAAGAACATAATATTAATTTACGAATTGATGATAGTGCATTTAATTTTTTAAAAAACTACAATTATGCGGAAGGTAATATTGGCGAGTTAAAAATGATTGTTGAACTTGCCTGTGAAAGTGTCCGTATTGAAAACGGAATTATAATCTCTAACGAACATTTACCGCGTATCGGTGCCAGAAAAAATAAACCCAAAGTCCTGATAAGCCCGTCTTCGGATGTTTTTAATGAAAAAGAAATGAAAGAATTAGCCATTCTTCGTAAAAACCATTTCCACATGGAAATTAGTGAGGAAGAATTAGGATACAAGCGAGGCTCACGAACACTATCTCATCATTTGCGAGGAATGTGTCTCAAAGCTTTATCGCGCACAGAGTGGAATATCGAAGAAGCAACAAAGCTAATTACAAATTCTATTCCGATGGATACTAAGGTAGAAAAAAATATCAGATCTAAAATAGAGGGATATGTAAAAAATATTTCCGACAAAACAAAAACTTCTCAAGAAAATTCTCTATTTAAAAATCTTCCCAAAGAATATCACGCTCTGCTAAAGAAAAAAATCGATCAAGCCAAATCAGACTCCTGAGAAATTCTCTCATAATTTCCCACGCTCCCATCCCACGAATTCGTGGGAATGCGAAATAATACCCAAGAATAATTAAAACATTAATCTAATATAAATAATTATATTTATTATTGATATTGACGTCATATTTATTGTGCTATAATTGGCACATTTATTGTTTAAATATTAAACTAATGTAATTTTATTTTAACAGATTTTTGTTTATCGTAATATTTAGGAATGCGACAACGACAACAAATAGCAAATTTGTTTCCTCAAAATAAAAAATACAAAGAAGGAGGTGATAAGCGAGATAAGTCCTTCTCCTACTATCTCAGATGTTTCTATACGCTCATCCAATTATTAAACAAATACTTTCAAGGAGGAAAAAATGATTAGCAAAACTTCAAAGTCAAACAGAGTGATTATCTTTTTGGTGCTCACTATTTTTGTTTTCTGTTGCATGATAGCCAATCCCAATATCCTTAAAGCGCAGACTGCCGGACAAATAATTGGTAAGGTGACGGAAGCCGGTACAGGCTCTCCTCTGCCTGGCGCCAATATTATTATCGAAGGGACTAACCGCGGAGCGGCAACCGACATGAATGGTCGTTTCGTTATCGCAAAAGTACCGCCTGGCACTTATAATGTAAAAGTATCATTTTTGGGTTACCAGGATTCTTCTAAAGAAGTGCGAGTAAATGCAAATCAAACAGTATCTGTAAATTTTGCCCTAACAGAAACCGTTGTTAAGGGCGAGGAAGTGGTTGTCTATGGTAAATTATCTCGGGGCAAGGCAAAATCTTTGCATTTGCAGAAGATGGCTCCTAACATAAAAAATGTAGTTTCCGAAGAGGAGTTTAGTATCTTCCCTGATAATAATGCGGCAGAAGCGGTAAGACGTATTCCCAGTGTAACGACAACTACCGATCAGGGAGAAGGCTCTTATGTCCAAATTCGCGGAATGGCGCCGCAGCAGTGTTCAGTTACCATAAATGGCATCAAAGTACCGGCGCCTTCGGCGTTAGCCGTCGATCGAAAAGTAGGGCTCGATCTGGTACAGGCCAACCTGTTTCAATCAATAACTGTTACCAAGGCTTTGACGCCGGATATGGATGGCGACGCTTTGGGAGGCAGCGTTAATTTCGAATTAAAGGGCGCACCCGAAGAATCATACTATGAAGTCGAATTAGGTGGCGGTTTCAATCAACAACATTCTGAGTTTAACAAATATGGCAAAGATCGGGAAAAATTTTACGGTACAGCGGCAAAGCGGTTTCTGAATAATAAGCTGGGAGTTTTGCTTTCCGGCACTTATCATCGCATCAATTTAGGTTCAATTTTGCGGGAATGGCACTATAATGATGATGCACTCGGAAAAGAAGCGAGCGTAATCTGGAATAAGTGGACCGATTATGATCCGCGACGAACTCGTTATGGTGGCATTCTCACCACAGATTATGAATTTAATCCAAATAATAAGCTCATCCTGACCTATTCGCATAACACTTATCTTGATCAAGAGATACGGCGCAAAACTGAGTTTGATGGGAAAAAGGGCAGAGAAAATATGGAAGTACGAAATCGGCTCGAGGATCAACGTTTAGACATGCTCTCATTAGGCGGAAAACACCTATTGGGCGCCGTTAATCTGGATTATACTCTGTATGGCGTGAAAACACACGAAAGATTACCGGGAAGAACCTATTGGCGCTATCGGAGAAGCAATTCGCATTTGAAAGATCTCAGTAGCGAGGAAATGTTCAACTTGACCGGCTATGGTAATGATCCTTGGCCTGATGCTGGTCCTTTATATTTGAGATATATGAAGTACCAGACACATGACACAAAAGATAATGATTACGGTGCTGCTTTCAACATAAAATTCCCCTATAAATTTTTGGATCAAAACAGTACCTTTAAAGCTGGCGTGAAAGTAACTTCCAAAAAACGCACTTATGCCAGGACTGAAACAAAGTCCAGTGGCGGTATGACTGATGAATTATCCACCCCGGCAAGAGTTTATCCCTTTGAGGATGTGGTTTGGGATGATCCGGAAGTCGCAAAACTTGGCTTTGATTACAAGGATAATAGTGCATACGATTCGGAGAACTTCACTGCTAATGAAAAAATTATCGCTGGTTATGCGATGACAACTCTGAATTGGACTAACAGACTTTCGACATTAGTTGGCGTGCGCCTTGAGCGTACCGCCAATGATTATCTTTATACGGGTACTTATGATGCAACCAATACTGAACCGAAAACTAATTACATGAATTACCTGCCCTCAATGCACATTACTTACAAACTTACTTCGAACTCAAATTTAAGATTAGCGCTGACAACGGGTTTGGCCAGACCGAGCTATTCTAAATTAGTGCCCTATGAATTTGTTGATGAAAATGATTTAACGGTCAGTAAGGGAAACCCCGATTTGAAACCGACAACCGCTAAAGGTGTTGATCTTTTCTTTGAAAAATATTCTTCGAATCTGGGCTTTTTTGGAACTGGTTTTTTCTATAAAAAATTAGAAGACCAGATTGGCGCACACACTGTATTTGAACAGAGGGACGGAGAAACGTATAAAGTGACTGAACCTATCAATACAGAATTCGGTAAAATTTGGGGCTTTGAGATTGCTGTGAATCAACAACTGAGCTTTTTAGGAGTTAAATTTCTCCAATATTTTGGTGTTTATGCAAATTATACTTATACCAAAGCGACATCAAAATTTGGCGACCGCGAGCTGTCATTCTCAGAAAATCCGCCCCATATTGGAAATTTAGGTCTGACCTATGATAATCCCAAAATCGGGTTGGTGCTGGCTATCATCGGTAATTATCGCGGAAAAGTAATTAAGAGCGTCGGTGACGACGAATATACGGACATTTGGTATAATAGAGAAATTCGCCTTGACGTTTCTGCCAGCCAAAGAATCTTTGGCAACCTGACCTGGTTCGTAAAATTGAACAACCTGACCGATCAAGAGCAACGGGAGATATTAGGAGATCCGGCAAAAGATTTTTCTCATGTATATCAGACTGAATATTATGGACCTTATGCTGAAAGTGGATTTCGCTATCGCTTCTAAAATCGCTTCAGTATAAAATACCAAAAGTATGCGATTTCCCTTTTCTGAATCGCATACTTTTGGCTCATAACCAATAATATTTACAATAGATTATGTGTGGATGATTGTTGAGTTTTCAGCTCAGATGAAACTACTTTCGTCGTTGAGCGCCCTTTTCGACTGTTGGAGAATTGAAACATGCTATACTAAACAAGGATGAAGTAAAAGAAAAACGAAAATAGCAGAACTTAATTTCGGAAATAGCAAAAATATGTCAAATAAAATAATCGACTTTTTCAAAACCGGACCAGACCGACCATTAATTACTGACAAAAAAATAGTTCGAAAAATATACGAACGTAAACGCTGGAGTGTCATCACTTCTTTGATTATCGGATATGGTTTCTTCTACACCACCAGACTCAGTTTGTCAGTTGCTAAAAAACCGTTGATCGATTCGGGAATACTGGATGTAAAACAATTGGGAGTAATTGGCGCTGTCCTGTTATATGTCTATGCTTTCGGAAAATTTACCAATGGATTTCTTGCTGACAGGGCAAACATTCGCAGATTTATGTCAACAGCTCTTTTATTTTCGGCAATAATAAATCTTGTTTTCGGACTCACCCATTATTTTGTGCTGTTTGTTATTTTATGGGGGCTGAATGGCTGGTTTCAATCAATCGGTTCAGCGCCAAGTGTCGTTTCTATTTGCCAGTGGTTTAGTAACAAAGAAAGAGGAACGAGATATGGCGTTTGGGCAGGGGCGCACAACATCGGCGAGGGCTTGACTTTTATTGGGACTTCCTTTCTCATCAGTCTCTGGGGCTGGAATTGGGGCTTTATTGGCCCAGGGATGGCTTGCATAATTGTGGCGTCAGTGATGTTCTTTACCCTCGCCGACAGACCAGAAACGTATGGCCTCCCTCATGTCTCTGATTATAAAAATGATTACTCTGCCGGGAAACCTTCAACGGAACCAATCGCAAAACTCCAACTCGAAGTTCTAAAAAACCCAATTGTCTGGATTTTGGGAATTAGCAGCGCCTTGATGTATGTCACGCGGTATGCTATTCATAGTTGGGGGCCTTTGTATCTCCAGGAGGTTAAAAATTACACGGTTTTTAAATCGGGTCTCCTTATCGGCTTAAATACAATGCTTGGTTTAGCTGGCGCCGTGTTTTCCGGTTTTTTGTCTGATAAATTTTTTAATTCACGCCGCAATGTACCCACGTTGCTGTATGGACTTCTATTAACAAGCTCACTGATAACATTATATCTAAATCCTCCTGGCCATCAATGGCTGGATATGGTAGCTCTCGGATGTTTTGAATTTTCCATCGGCGGATTAATCGTATTTCTCGCCGGATTGATTGCCGTGGATATTATGCCTACCAGAGCCGCCGGAGCCGTAAAAGGTGTAATCGGATTATTTAGCTATTTGGGCGCGGCAACTCAGGATTGGATCAGCGGCTATCTGATTGATGCAGGTACAACTGTCCAGGCAGGTGTCACTACTTATCATTTTGACAAAGCTTTCCATTTCTGGATCGGCGCATCTATTTTGTCGTTAATTTTAGCCTTAACTGTTTGGAATGTAAAGGCAAAAGAATAATATTTTACTATGAAAAAATATATTTTCTTTTCAATTAGCTTTCTGTTAATACTCTGTCATGGTTGTAATAAAAATAGGAATTATTCCAGTCTACAACCCGATACCATAGTTACCAGTCCTACTGATATACGTTTAGGGACAAAACATAATACATTGCGTGGTGTTACTTTAACCTGGCAAAGCAGCGAAACTGATGATTGTATCAGATGGGGATATACGACAGATTATGAATTCGGTGAGTTTGCCGGAGAACGCCGTGATGCATATCATAGATATTTATATGATTTTACGTTCCCCATCTTAAAGCCATTATCTCAAATACATTATTCTATCAAATCCGCCGGTCAATGGAGACAAGATAAAGTTTTTACGACTTCTGCGGATACTTTATCAGAAAATTTTACCTTTATTGTTGGCGGAGATAGTAAGGTTGGAGAGAGTGACGATACCGATGCCAGATGGAGAACAATTTCAAATTTGATTGCCAATGAACAAGCGGATTTTTTTATTCATCTCGGTGATGTTGTTCGCTATAATGATTATTGGCCTTACTGGGAAACTTATTTTGAGTATGGAAGAAATTTACTTGAGAAAAAAATTACTTTTTATGCCTGGGGGAACCACGAATATGGCTCCCTTGCGCTTTACAATTCCATCTTGCCTGGTAATAAAAAATGGTATTCATTTACCCAGGGCAATGCTTTATTTATTTTCTTATTATCTGAAGATGATTTTACTATTCAATACGATTGGTTGGTTGAACAATTAAAAAATACAGATAAAGAATGGATTATTGTTAATTTCCATCGACCATTTTTTACCCGCGGAAGCCATAGACATGAAATGGATGCCTATCGAGAAAGCTGGTGGAAAGCTTTTGATGATTACGGAGTGGATATTGTGTTAAGTAGCCATACCCATAGTTACATTCGTACATATCCGTTAAACCTGAATATAAGCAGTGTTATGGTTTGCAAGGAATATGGAAGCAAAAACAATCAGGGAAGATTGGAATTTGTTTCAGGTGGTCTGGGCGGAGAAAATTCCGTGGCTTCAGAGGATTGGTTTACCGCCAAAGCATATAGCGGTTTGCATTATATTAAATTCAACATTAATGGTAAAAAACTGCATTTTGATGCTTTTACAAGCTCAAATACTCTCGTTGATAGTTTAACTATGTTTTCACAAGGCACATCATATCCCGATTGATGTTGCCACTAATTGAAATGAGGTATTAGTATGAGGAATATGCTAATTCTAAGTTTGCTGTCAATTTTTCTTATTAATTGTGACACCGCCCCCAAGCTCCCGGAACGCGGTATTTGTGCTCATCGCGGAGCCAACCATACTCACCCGGAAAACACACTTTCTGCCTTTAAAGAAGCAATTCGCCTAGGCGCTCACATGGTTGAATTTGATGTTCGAATGACCAGCGATGGCGAACTGGTGATAATGCACGACAAGACCGTGGATCGAACGACTGACGGTCAGGGGGTAGTCGCTGAAATGAGTTTTGCCGAAATCAGGGCGCTTGATGCCGGCGCCTGGAAAGACTCAACCTTCAAAGGGGAGAAAATACCAACATTAGCCGAAGTGCTGGATATCATGCCCCGAAATATTTGGCTTAATGTTCACATAAAAGGAAATACGGAAACAGCAGTAAAAACAGCGGAGATGATTATTGCTAAGGACAGAAAAAAACAGGCGTTTCTGGCTTGTAAAGCAGAGGCTGCTCAAGCAGTACGCAAAATTGACAATTCCATGCTGCTTTGCAACATGGAGCGTCAGGATGATTCTGAAGAATACGTTATTGGAACGATTGCCATGAAAGCGGACTTTATTCAGCTAAAAGAACGCGCCGATGAAAAACTCCCGGAATTAGTCAAAAAATTAAAACAGAATCACATTAAAATCAATTATTTCCGAACGAATTCTCCGGAAAAATTAAAAAAATTGTTTGAGATTGGGGTTGACTTTCCGCTGGTTGACAACTTAAAAGAAATGATGGAGACTGCCAGTAAAATTGGCATTAAACCAATCTCACCTCAATATTAGCTGATTTTGCTATTTTTATTAATGAAAACGAAAGATTAAAGTTATTAATCATCATAGCGTAGCAAGCTGCAAATTAAAAATTCTGCACAAAAAATCAAAACTTGATCGGTAATACTAAAATGGAGTTTGTGGCATGAAGAAATTCAGTTTGTTTAAGCTATTCATCTTGTTGTGGATTGTCTTCGCTTCCTTTTCTTTTTGCTGGAGTAGTGAGCGAAAGTTTAAAGAGTTGAAAAGATTTAATGCAAAGGAAGCTCGTCAGGGAATTGCGGTTGACGATAAATATATCTATGTGATTGGCACCAGAGAAATCGGAAAGTATGATAAAAAAACATACACATTGATCAAACATTGGCAAGGGGAAAAAGGCGGCTCAATCATTCATCTGGATAGTGGAGTTATCGTCGCTGGTAAATTGTACTGTGCGCATTCGAACTATCCGGGCGTTCCTATGACAAGTTCTGTGGAAATCTGGGATGCGGAAACTTTAACTCATGTCGGTTCCCATAGTTTTGGCATTTATCGCGGATCGTGTACTTGGGTTGATTGGCACGAGGGATTCTGGTGGGTGGCTTTTGCGCATTATGAAAAATGGAAAGCAAAAACCGGAAAAGGCACAGAATGGACCACTGTGGTGAAATTTGATAACAAATGGAATGAAATGGAATCATGGGTTTTCCCTGATAAAGTGATTGAACGCTTTAAGCCTATGAGCAATTCAGGCGGCTCATGGGGACCCGATGGTTTTCTTTATTGCACCGGTCACGACAATCCTGAATTATATGTTTTTCAACTTCCTCAAATGGGATCTGTACTCAAACTCGTGGAAATTATTCCTATCAATATTTTAGGACAGGGCATAGCCTGGGATAAATACAATCACGGAGTGATATATACTATCAACAAGAAAGATAGAGTCGTTGTGATTTTTAATAGAATCGAAATAAAATAAGCGAACTATTAAATATTTTAGCGTGAATCTAACGCAGTGATAATTGAAATGTGAGAAGGTCCGATTTTCGATGTTTGTTTTAATTGGCGCGATTATTTTTGTTCTTGCTTCCACATCAATCTTAAAGCTACACCCACACGTTTTTATCTTTGTTAATTGCTATGGAACAGCTCTTTTCGTAAGGACGGGTCAAGCATTTCCCCCTCATTCCTTTTTTAACTATTTTACATGATTGTAATTTTTTTATTGACATTTTTGAATTTCTATGCTATATTGATAAAAACCGGCACCATGTCCTGAATGCCAATCAGAGGGAACTATGCTAAACAGTCCCGTAAAAACCGCTCAAGGCTGCAAACCCAAACTGCCGGATCGACTTCACGCTGTCATCAAAACGAAACATTATAGTTACCATACAGAACACTCAACGATAAACTTTTGCCACCGGAGATGCAATCCTTTGGAAACTAAAGAAGATTTTATAGAAAGGCCGTTATGTTTAATCTATAAAATAGAATAGGCGAATTGTGAAAATTTCTAATTACGCATAACTCTGACTGCGAGGTTTATGGAAACATTGTATTAAACGTAATTCGATAAACTACAGGACACATAAGCAGAGTCTAAATGGATAGAAACATATCTAAAAAAAGGTCTATAGATATGTTTCTATGTATTTACGGTGGTATCAAATAGCGTAAGAGAAATATAAAGATGATGTACTTCAAATATTTTGCTTCTGTCTTCGTTTGGCAGTTTCTAAATCCTTTCGGAATTTGGCAAAGCATTTTGCAGAATGGTGGTCAGATAATTGCTATTCTGCGTTCTCGAATGCCCAAAAGGGAGATTCCTTCTTTTTCAATGTCGTTGCCTTTTAATGGTTACTGGAAAGTCGTGAACGGCGGCACAGATAAGCTAACTTCTCACTCATGGAACATTATGAGTCAACGCTATGCCTATGATTTTATTTACTATGGAAAAAATGGAACGGGGTATATGGGCAATGCCAAAAAAGCCGAAAGCTATTATGCCTTCAATCAGGATGTACTGGCACCGGCCGATGGAACAATCATAAAAGTTCGCCACAACATCCGGGATCATACTCATGCCGGAACCGGCACAATAGACCTTCTTACTCGCGATATGCGCGGGAATTACTTGATTATTTGCCACGGGGAAGGCGTTTACAGTCTAATTGCCCACCTTAAGAAAAATAGCTGTAAGGTCAGGCAGGGTGATTTTGTAAAGCGAGGACAGGTGATTGGAAAGTGTGGAAACTCCGGACACTCGACTCAGCCGCATATTCACTTCCACGTTCAGGATAAGCCAAACTTTTATTTGGCGATAGGATTGCCAATTCTATTCCAGAATATTGAGGTTGAACACAATTCATCTTCGATATCAAAGAAAATAACAAATGGCTACATTTCAAAGAATGATAGTGGCCGCAATCTTACCCCTGATGAGGAAAATGAAGAATTACTTAACGAATCAGCGAGAAAAATACCTTTAGCTAAAGGAGAACTGTTTTCTCTTTTAACCAGTTTCCTTAATGTATTGGGACTATTGGTTTGGCTTTTCTTCCTTTTTATTTGGTTATTCCAGCCTGCGTTAAAGGCATTCAATTTAATAATTGGGGTAAGATGAATATTTCGTATAACACATATTTGTCCTTAAAAGTCCCTCTACAGGCGGGTCTTTGACAAGAGAAAAAAGCACCCTTACTCGAAAAAGTGGGCTAATTTCGGAAAAAAATTCATTTGGAGACCTAATGCTTCAACTATTTTTTTGAAAATTTCTCATTACGCATAACTCTGACTGCGAGGTTTATAGTTTAGCCGCCTGAACGTACGTATACAAAAATATTAAAAAATTACTAAAACACTTGCAAAGCCCGTAAGACGTGGCGCAAAGAGTACGTTTTACCATTTTGGGCTCTGCTCGTTAGCCTATCCATTGGGTGCAATAGATTAGTCATTTTAGAAAAATGTTTTGCAGATAGTTATCTCTGAACCTTTAACGAGTATGTCTAATAATTACACATAAATTACGGAGAACTGCCATGAAATATCCCGACGTAAAAAATTTCACTGCGGGTCGTTTTGTAGTAAATAACCACACAACGATGGATGTACTCAGTCCGCTTGATGGGAAAAAGATCTCCACTGTTCCCTTATCAAACAAGGAAGACCTCGATTTGGCTGTGGAAGCTGCTGCCAGGGCATACCCGGTCTGGTCGAAGAAAACTATTAAAGAACGCGCCCAGATTTTCTACCGTTATAAAACTTTATTGGAACAAAACCTGGAACAGTTAGCCACCATCGTTCATGAAGAGAATGGAAAAACAATGGATGAATCCATTGCCGAGGTTGCTAAAAGTGTTGAACTTACTGAATTTGCCTGCTCGATGCCGCAACTTGTGCCGGGAGAAATCCTTGAGGTAAGTTCGGGAGTGGAATGTCGGATAGAGCGTAAACCTCTGGGGGTTGTTGCTTCGATTGCCCCGTTCAATTTTCCGCACATGGTTCCGCATTGGACGTTACCCAATGCGATCGTCCTGGGTAACTGCATGATCCTTAAGCCCTCAGAAGTCGTTCCGATTAGTGCAACCCGGATTGCTGAAATGTTAAAAGAAGCCGGCTTACCGGACGGAGTTTTTAATGTGGTTAATGGTTCACGGGAAATAGTTGAACAAATCTGTGATCATCCCGGTATCCAGGCGGTTTCCTTTGTCGGCTCAACTAAAGTTGCTAAAATTGTTTATAAAAGAGCCTCTTCAAACCTTAAACGATGTGTTGCCCTCGGCGGAGCGAAAAACCACCTGATTGT
>JAADGR010000392.1:0-7319 GCA_013152225.1 Calditrichota bacterium | reverse complement strand
TAGAAATGACTGCAAAAGATGCCGCTGCATCCATGTCCGGATGTGCCGGACAACGTTGTATGGCGTTATCCGCCATGGTCGGGGTAGGTAAAGTGGATCATATAATTGAAAAACTGTGTGAAGAGGCGCGAAAAATTGTGCCGGGCAAAAACCTGGGTTCTGTAATCTCAAAAGAAGCAAAAGAACGAATTGAACGTTATATCACCGAAGCCGAAAAAGCCGGAGCAAAAGTGCTGGTCGATGGACGAAATGCCAGTGTTAAGGATCACGAGAACGGTTATTATGTTGGTGCAACGGTTATTGACTATGTAACTCCTGATATGCCCATCGCAAAGGAAGAAGTGTTTGGCCCGGTATTAGTGATTATGCGCGCAAAGAATTTGGATGAAGCGATCGCCATCGAGAACAGTTCAAACTATGGCAATGCCGCGGGTGTTTACACTCAAAGCGGCGGACTTGCACGTGAAGTAATGGAACGCGCCAGTGCCGGCATGATTGGCGTAAATATTGGCGTTCCTGTTCCACGGGAGCCTTTTTCGTTTGGTGGCTGGAATCAATCAAAATTTGGCGTCTGTGATATTACAGGCAGAAGTTCTATTGAATTCTGGACTCAACTTAAAAAGACTTCGACAAAATGGAATCCTGAGGCAGGGATAAACTGGATGAGTTAACAATCTGATTAAACTAAAAGTGGGTATATTTTGAAAGATGAGATTATAGAGGTTCAGGAGAATCTATCTGATTCTCCGTTATTTAGCGAGCATTTGGCGCCCGTCCCTAAAGAAAAACGCACCTGGACTTTATGGAATCTCGCAGCTATCTGGGTCGGAATGGCTGTTTGTATTCCAACCTACATATTAGCCTCTTATATGATCAAGTCAGGGGTTAGCTGGCAGGTTGCCTTGATTATTATTGGTTTGGCTAACCTGATTATTACCGTCCCCATGGTTCTGAATGGACATGCCGGAGTGAAATACGGCATTCCTTTCCCTGTATTCGGCAGGGCTTCCTTTGGCACCAGTGGAATTCATATTGCAGCTATTGTCCGTGCGATCGTTGCCTGCGGCTGGTTCGGAATTCAGACCTGGATTGGTGGGCTCGCTTTTTATGCTATCTGGAATGCTATTACGGGTAGCGAGGCCTCTTTGGGCTTATCTATCGGAAAGTTTATCGGTTTTGCTCTTTTCTGGCTGCTTAATCTCTATTTCATTTGGAAAGGGACAGAAAGTATAAAATGGCTGGAAAGCTTTGCCGCGCCTATCCTGGTTCTGATTGGATTCTTATTGATTATCTGGGGCAGCAACGAAGCCGGTGGATTCGGAGCGGTGCTGGAACAGGGGAAACAACTGGAGAGCCCTACTGCGGTTCTCTCCAATAATGACGGCATATTAGAAATGCGGTTAACTCCGCTTAAAAATGTACAGGGAAACTTTAAAGCCAATGAATTCCAGGTAAGTGTTCCCACAGCTTCCGGCGAAATGAAAACCCTTGGCTGGCAAAAACTGAATACTGAATCAATGACTTTTCCGTTAAGCGATACCGGCGTGAATGAACGAGCTGTTACAGATCACAGCCAGCCTGTCGAAGTGAAATTCAGAAAAATTTCAGGAGAAACTATCACTGAATCAAGCACTGTGAGTTTGGTTCTAACCGAAGGAAGCAGCGCCGGCCCATCGCACAAATTATGGGGATACCTGCTTTGGTTGACAGCGATGGTCGGTTTTTGGGCAACCATGTCTCTAAGTATTGCAGATATTACGCGCTATGCCCGTACTCAAAAAGATCAGGTTCTTGGACAATTTATCGGGCTGCCGGGAACGATGGTGCTGTACTCATTCATCGGTATCTTTGTCACATTCGCTGCCATTGCCAACTTCCAGGATATTTTGATATCACAGGATGCGCCATGGGACCCCGTTTCATTGTTATCGCGATTTGATAGCCCGACGGTCATCATAATTTCTCAGATTTTTATGATTATTGCCACCCTGAGTACAAACATTGCCGCAAATGTCATCGCTCCGGCTAACGCATTCGCAAATGTGTTCCCTAAAAATATAGATTTCAAACGGGGTGGTTTAATCACTGGAATTATCGGCATAATCATTTGTCCGTGGTGGCTTCTTGATGAAATCAGCGGGATTTTGATTTTTGTCAGTGGTCTTTTAGGACCGGTTCTCGGCATCCTGCTCTGTGACTATTTCGTTATCAGGAAAAAGGAATTGAATCTGTCCGCGCTTTACAAAACAGACGGAGAATATTTTTACAAATCGGGTTTCAATCCGGCCGCCATGATAGCTTTAGCCATAGGTGTTTTGATGGCATTGATCGGCTATTGGGTGCCGGCATTAAGCTTTCTCTACAACCTTTCTTGGTTTACAGGTTTCCTCATTGCTTCCATTTTGTATTATGTCATTTATAAGTTGACATTCGCAAAACCGGCGCCGGTTTTGAATTGAATGGAAAAATAACCCGAATGGTAAACAAATTTTAAATTAGATGAGGTGGGCTATGTCAGTTTTAATTAAAAACGGAAACGTTGTTACTGCGGCGGACAACTATGTTGCGGATGTTTTTATTGAAGGTGAAACTGTTTCTGCAATCGGCAAAGATCTGAATGTTGAAGCAGATGAAACCATCGACGCAACAGGTAAACTCGTTTTTCCGGGTGGAATAGATCCGCATGTGCATCTTGATTTACCGTTTATGGGAACGTTTGCCAGTGATAATTACGAAACAGGGACAAAGGCAGCCCTGTTCGGGGGAACAACATCCGTAATAGATTATGCAATACAATCTCAGGGAAAATCTATGCATGCTGCATTGGATGAATGGCATAAAAAATCAGACCATAATTCCTTCATAGATTATTCCTATCACATTGCCGTAACGGATCTTAATCCCGATTCGCGCCGGGAAATTAAAGATTTGATAAAAAAAGAAGGGATCACTTCATTCAAAGTATTCATGGCTTACAAGGGCGCCCTGATGATCGACGATGAGCAGATGATGAGTATCATGAATGAAGTGCGGGAGCATGGCGGCTTGGTAGCGGTACATGCAACGAATGGTGATTTAATCGATTATCTTGTTAAGAAGCACCGTTCCGAAGGCAAATTATCACCGCTCTATCACTATCTTTCTCAACCGGAGATTACTGAAAGTGAAGCGTCCGGCCGTTTTGTTGATCTGGCCTATTACACCGATGTTACCGCATTAATTGTCCATCTTACGTGTGAAGGTGCTTTGAATAAAGTACGAATGGCTACACAAAGAAATCAAAAAGTATTTGTGGAAACATGTATTCAGTACCTGTTACTGGATGCTTCGCTGTATGAAAAAGAGGGTTTTGAAGGCGCAAAGTGGGTTATGAGCCCGCCTCTTCGTCAGAAAAAAGATCAGGATACACTCTGGGCCGGGCTCAATCAGGGATTAATAAATTTGGTAAGCACTGATCATTGCCCCTTTTTCATGAAACAAAAACGGATGGGAGAAAACGATTTTACAAAAATTCCTAACGGAGCTCCCGGCATCGAACATCGTTTAGAACTTTTATATTCCGAAGGTGTTCGAAAAGGCCGCATCAGTATAAACAAGTTTGTAGAAGTCACTTCTACAAATGCAGCCAAAATTTTTGGAATGTTTCCCCAAAAAGGAACAATCGCTATCGGTTCTGATGCGGATATTGTAATTTTTGATCCTGATGAAACACATACGATCTCGGCTGAAACGCATCATCACAACTGTGATTATTCCGCCTACGAAGGATGGGAAGTGACCGGAAAATGCAAAACTGTCCTGGTAAGAGGAAAAGTCGCTATAGATAAAAATGAAATAAAAATTGAAAAGGGATACGGACAATTCATTAAGCGGGGTCAGTCATCAAAGGTCATTTAATATCAGTAAGCAACACTGAAAATGAATTAATGAAATAAAAAAACATATCAGGAGGGAACTATGGCAAGAGTGATAAAATCAGGTTTAATACAAATGAGTATCCCGAAATCTGAAGGCGACGGGACGATTGAAGAAATTAAAGCGGCCATAGAAGAGAAGCATATCCCGTATATTGAGGAGGCGGGCCGAAAAGGCGTACAGATTCTTTGCTTGCAGGAAATATTCAATACGCCCTATTTCTGTCCCGGGCAGGATTCTGCCTGGTATGCTTCAGCCGAACCTATTCCGGGACCAACTATCGAAAGAATGGCTGAATATGCCAAGAAATACAATATGGTGATGATTATTCCGATATTTGAAAAAGAACAGGCCGGCTTTTTATATAATACCGCCGCTGTAATTGATGCCGATGGAACATACCTGGGAAAATATAGAAAAAATCATATTCCGCACACATCCGGTTTTTGGGAAAAATTCTTTTTTAAGCCGGGAAATCTGGGATATCCTGTTTTCGAGACGCGATACGCCAGGATAGGCGTTTACATTTGCTACGATCGTCATTTTCCGGAAGGAGCCCGGATTCTCGGATTAAATGGTGCTGAAATTGTTTATAATCCATCCGCTACAGTAGCCGGCTTATCACAATATTTGTGGAAACTCGAACAGCCCGCACATGCAGTTGCCAATGGGTATTTCATGGGATGTATCAATCGAGTTGGCGAAGAAAAGCCCTGGAAATTGGGGAAATTTTATGGCAGCTCATATTTCGTAGATCCACGAGGACAAATTATCGCAGAAGCGTCTGAGGACAAAGATGAACTTCTCATTGCTGAGTTTGATCTGGATATGATCGACGAAGTCAGATCTGTGTGGCAATTTTTCCGCGACAGACGACCGGAAACATATCAAAAACTCGTGGAACTTTAGGATGTAGCAAACGACCAACCATGTAAAACAACCTGGCACAAAAGGAGACTGACTATGCCGGAGTACCAGAGACCAACAAATAAACTCGAGTTTGATAAAAATTTCGAGCAAATAAAACCTTTAATGAGTGAGACAGAAGCATATTACGAAAGCTCCCGTTGCTTGTTTTGCTACGATGCGCCCTGTACCAAAGCCTGCCCCACAAATATCGATGTTCCGCTTTTCATCAGGCAGATCAACTCCGGGAATATAAACGGTTCCGCTAAAACAATCTACCAATCAAACTATTTCGGACGTGTCTGCGGTTATGTTTGTCCCACTGAAGTTTTATGTGAAGGAGCTTGCGTTTACAATAATCAGAAAATCAAACCGGTAGAAATAGGTCGGCTTCAGGCTTTTGCAACGCATCATTCTATTCAAAAAAATAAAAAATATTTTACGCTTGCTAAAAATAACGGAAAAAAAGTGGCTGTTATCGGGGCAGGACCGTCAGGTATTTCATGCGCATGTGAGCTTCGGAAACTGGGCTTTACAGTTGATGTGTTCGAAGCAAAATCGCATCCTTCCGGATTAATTATTTATGGGGTGGCTCCTTATAAAATTACCAACCAGGATGTTCTGGAAGAGATGGACTACCTGGAAAATCAATTTGGCTATCATGTCCATTATAATACTCCGATTCTGGAGAAGAATGATTTGAAGCGAATTGATTCAAATTATGATGCTGTGTTTGTGGGTATCGGATTGGGCAATACGACGAAAATCGGAATTCCCGGTGAAGACTTAAAAAATTGTGTCGGTGCTGTGGAGTTCATCGAAAATCTAAAAATGAAAAAGCACCAGACAAAAATCGGGAAAAAAGTAATTGTCATTGGCGGGGGCAATACTGCCATGGACGCCGCTTCGGAAGCTGCGCGCATGGGGGCAGAAAAGGTTGTTCTTTGTTACCGCCGCTCAATAAATGAAATGCGCGCCTACTGGTTTGAATATGACCTGGCCAAAAACGCCGGCACCAGCAGTGTTTTTAAAGCAGTGCCTCTGGAAATAGTCGGGGACGGCAAAGTTGAGGGCGTTAAATTTGCGCGTTCTGAAATTGTGGACGGGAAAGTGCGGCTTATCCCCGGCAGTGAATATATTGAACCCTGCGATATGGTAATTAAAGCAACTGGCCAGGCCCGGCTGCAGAATTTCCTGAACATGATCGATAATCTCAAGCTGGATGAAAAGGGTCGGATTGTCGTAAATGCCGGCAGCGGTCAGACAGATAATCCGAAGTATTTTGCCGGCGGGGATGCTGTGAACGGTGGTAAAGAAGTAGTAAACGCCGCAGCAGATGGAAAAATCGCGGCAAAGGGGATTCAGCAATACCTTTTTGGAACACCCGAATAATATTATGGAGGAAATCTCAATGCCAGATTTATCAGTCAATTTTGTTGGCATTCAATCACCAAATCCATTTTGGTTGGCTTCAGCACCGCCGACTAATTCAGGATATCAGGTGATGAAAGCTTTTGACGCCGGCTGGGGAGGCGCGGTCTGGAAAACACTCGGGATCCCGATTGTGAATGTTTCCAGCCGATATGGAGGAATAAATTACAAAGACAAGCGGATGGTGGGATTCAATAATATTGAACTTATTACCGATCGCCCTCTAAAAGATAATTTACGTGATATTGAAGAAGTGAAAAAGTACTTTCCCGATCATCCGGTTATTGCATCGCTGATGGCTCAGACTCGCGACGAATGGAACCAACTGGTAAAAGATGTCGAGAATGCGGGCTGCGACGGTATCGAGCTTAATTTCGGATGCCCCCATGGCATGTGCGAGCGAGGAATGGGTTCTGCCGTGGGACAGGAGCCAAATGTTCTGGAAACAATTACCTCCTGGGTGAAAGCAGTTGCCACTGTTCCTGTTATTGTGAAACTAACTCCAAATATCACTGACATCAGGGAACCGGCGCGGGCAGCACGGGCAGGCGGCGCCGATGCGATTTCTCTTATAAATACTATTCAGAGTCTTATAGGAGTAGACCTCGATACCTATCCGGTTGTTGATGGGTTAAGTACAATGGGAGGCTATTGTGGGCCGGCAATTAAACCGATAGCTCTGAATATGGTTAAAGAATGTGCCAAAGATCCTGACGTTGGGATTCCTATTTCAGGAATAGGCGGTATTGAAAAATGGAGTGATGCAGTAGAGTACTTTCTGTTGGGCGCCACAACCGTGCAGGTATGTACGGCAGTGATGCATTATGGGTTCGGCATTATACGTGAAATGATCGCTGGTCTGGAACAATATATGATTGATAAAAACTTTAATTCTGTTAAGGAGATGGTTGGCAAAGCGCTTCCCAATATAACGGCATGGGAGTATTTAAATATGAATTATAAAGTTACTGCGCAAATTAACAAAGAAAAATGTATCGGATGCCAGCTCTGTTACATTGCTTGTGAGGATGGTGCGCATCAGGCGATTGCCCTGGAACCGGCCAACG
>JAADGR010000422.1 GCA_013152225.1 Calditrichota bacterium | reverse complement strand
CCGGGAAGATCGTTTTCATAAACGTAAAAGCGCAGATCGTAAAGCGGGGCATCAAAATAGCACCATCGCGTGCGGATGGAAATTTGTGGCAAAGGCCTGAACATAAAATCCTGGTACAGCAGCATTCCCGTGCTATCGGAGAGATTGGAAAACTCCAGACCGTACTTGTCCCAGTTGATCGTAGCATACTCGAGCCGTGTGCGCAGATGAATTTTGTTTTGTGGCTCATAGTCCATTTGCGCGCGAATATTTATTTTCTGCCCGGCGACCAGTTTTTTAATGGAATTGCCAAACTCATCAAAAATAAAATCTGCGTCATCACGTTTTTTTGCTTTGAGCCTGAGAGAGACCGACAAACCATCACGAATGCGGTGTTCGAGCATCGTCATGGCTTCCCATCCTTTATCCGGCATCGGAACATACGTTTTGAGCCACGGGTGGCTGAATTGGTCGAAATAGAATGACAAGGTCGTCCCTCGCTTTAATCGCCATTTCCATCCCAGGTAAAATCCGTTTTCGTTCGCGGCCTGATCCGTTTCCCCAAAGGAAAATCCATGAAAATTCACAAAGCCCTTGTCGTAGTGCCTTGCTGAAAGAACGAAATCAAATGTTTTGAAATCAAGCCAGCCGCCGAAAATAACGGCATTATTTCGATTTGCCGATTGTGCCGCTTCTCCAAAAAGATTTACCACGCCGCGGGTAAAGTCAAAATTCACGCCGCTTATCCGATTTACATTGCCGCGGAAATCGTAAAAATGATCGATGCCGGTTTTGCGAACTAGTGGCAGATTATATTTCGAAAATTGATGCGTCGTTCCGAAAACGAGCGATCTGAAACGCCCTGTCGCCGAAATGCCGACAACTTTTTCGCCGAGCGTGTCTTTTTGCCCTAATTCCGTTTTTGTGCGATGGTATCCTGTGGCGCCTAATGATCGAACCGAGTCCGAATCAATGCGGGCGTCTAATTTAGAATTACTGTAAAAGCTGATGAGATCGATCGGCCCGATGACTGATTTTACCGCGACTCCGGCAAACCCCGCATTTTCATCCACCGAAGAATATGCTCGTAAACCTCTTGGCCGCTGCTTCATTGGGAGGATCGGATCACTTCCCTTGCTGAGGCGATAGGGTCCCCAGAAAACCAGTCCCTGGCCGCATTCCACAGTATAGTTGCCGAAAAGTATTTCAGTTTTCATCCTTGGCCAGTGAATATGCGCAAATGCCAGCCCAAGGTCGTTGAAAGGTTTTTCTCCGGGATCTTTTTCAGTGAGCACCCCGAATTGTACGTTCTCATGCAAAGCAAATTTGATCCTGTTGTAGACCTTTTGCCTGCCTCCCGGATATTTTTTTTCTCCAAAACCCTTTGATTTTTCGAATCGTAAAAATGTTCTTTGTCGCCCTTGCATTGTAAATGCGGAATGCCTTTGTTTTTTTTGAGTTGATAAAAAATGACGCAAAATTGTAAATGTTTCATCATTGATTCCGGGTATTTTTTTCAGTTCCTCTATGCCGGAAAACGGTCCTTTTTTCTTGCGAAAAGAAACGATAAGGTTTGCGACAGATGGCGTAATCCATGGAATGGTTTCCAGTTGCTGCATCGAAGCTGTGTTTATGTTTATGGGGTGCTGCTGCAGGGTTTGTAAATATTCCAAAAGTTCGGACTGGTCTTTGCTTTCAGTTTCATTTTCGAGCAGTTTCTCCGGATCGATTTCCTGAGAATAAATAGTGTCCGAAATTTGAAAAAAGACGAGAGCGCAAAGAGTATAAAAAATCGGCTTGAGAATCAGATGCTTTATGCTTTTGATGCAATACATTTTCTAACTTTTAATTTACCAAAGGGGCGTTAACCTGCCGTTGTAAAAAGTCAGAGAAAAGAGATGGGTAAAGCCCAATTCGGAATGATTTGTAAAACAGTAATCTATTCGAAATTTATTAAATCCAACACCAAAGCCGGCCGCAAATCTTTGCGGGGCACTGCCGATGCCAGCACGTAATGCGAGCCTTTTCAGCAGCCGGTATTCGGCACCGCTACGAATGTCCGCAGGGAATCGTGTATCCTTATTCATATCGATGGTCAGCGAAAACTGTTTGATTGGCGAGAGCATAAATCCCGTGGTCATTGCTTGCGGCAGTTCCTCCTGCGATTTGCCGATTTTTGCATTTGCGATATTTTTGATTGACGTACCCCAATAAACAGAAGGAGCAAGTTTAGCCCACACGCCGAAATCGACGACAAAAGTTCCGGTGTGGCCATATCCTGAAATATTCAGATTTGCAGAACGAATAGTCGACCCGACAAAGATGTTTCTGAAAATCGAAACAGAAAGCGCTGCGTAAAATGTATTCTCGCTGTATTTGTCGTTTCCGAAGGACTGAACGCCAAAGCCAAAACTAGTCGTTGACCAGGGGAAAATGACAGACACATTGCCGTGATTTATTTCTGCCAAGCCGAACGGTTTTGTGTAGAAAAGATGAACGGTTAAGCCGTTCAAAAAAGATATGGCTGCGGGATTTAACAGTATATTTTCCGCCGAGCCGGGGACAGCGACGAACGCTCCGGCAAAGCCCGTTGATCTGGCTCCTTTCGCCAAGTCCTCGAATGCCGCAAATGTCCGATGAGAGGAAATAATAAAAATTGAGAAAAGGAGAATTAAACCGGAACGAAAAAGCTTTATTCTGCGTTCATTATTCATAACTATTTACTTGACTAAATAGATAAAAAGTGGGATATTAAGTTGTTTCCGAAAATTATGTTTTAAATCTTTGCAGGAGATTTTCATGTCACCCAAACATGAATGCTCGTTTCTATTTTACCTTTTTATATGCCTGATCTTTGTCGGGCAGTTCATTTTTACGAATCAAACATTAGCGCAGCGCGTTGAAGGCGACGTAACAACCGACATTCGCACGCTGCCCATCGACCGTCAGGACAAGCTGCGTGATTTTGCAGAAAAGGTGCAACACTATATCAACAGCTATGACTGGGATGAAGATCCCTGGCAGACAATCGTCTATATCAATGTGCAACTTATTCTTGAAGATATGAGCTCCGGGGCGCAAGAGCGCTACAAAGGAACGATCGTTATTGATAATAATTATGACATCCAGTTTTCAGACAAACGCTGGAGGTTTGCCTATCAAAGCGGGGAGCAACTCATTCATGAAGAGAATGCTATGAATTCATTCACAAATATGATTGATTTTTATATTTATATTATTCTCGGCCATGAATTTGACAAGTGGAGCACACTCGGTGGCTCCCCATATTATGAAAAAGCACGCCACATTGCCGAGCAGAGCAAATTCGGCCTTGGCCGTTTTATTGACGGCTGGGATCGGCGTTTGGAACTGGTAAATTATTTTTTAAGCGACAGACACAAGCTTTTTCGGGAGATGCTGGATTATTATTTTTATGGGCTCTCGTTTGTCAATGTCGATAATGCTGAAGCGCGAAAGCATTGCGCAACAGCAATCAAGATGCTCGACAAAATCATTTCCAATGATCCCGAAAACGAATATGCCAAAAAATTCATCGATGCCCATCATATCGAAATGACGGAGATTTTCAGACGGGCAAAAAACAAAGAGCCGATCAGAACACTACTCATCCTCGATCCTACACACGAAAGAATCTATCGTGACATTTTGCGAAATTAATCCGGTGTGAAAACAAATTTTTGACATGATACGAATTCCTTCGCACATCCCAACCCCTGAAAAATATACTTCAAATTTGCTTTGTGGTTTGAAAAATCCCAAGATGTAAGTTTGGTGAAAATATAAAAACTCGGGCTCAAACTGAACCCGAGGTTTTTAACAAGTGCTTTTTTTATTAATTTTCTACAGCTTTTGGCTTGGCAGACTCGTCCGAATCAATGCCGTGACTGTGTCGTTCAACTTCAGTGAAATCGAGTTCATTTCCCTTCTTTTTGATCCTGATAAAACTTCCATCAGAAAATGTCCCTTTGAGGAGTTCTTCGGCAATAGTATCTTCAACGTATTTTTGAATTGTACGTTTTAAAGGCCGTGCACCATTGACCGGATCGAACCCGAGATCTGCGACCAGTTCTTTGGCACCTTTTGTCATTTCGATTTCAATATTACGTTCCGAAGCTTTGGCAAGCATTTCGTCGATGACAATGTCAATAATTTTAAGCATATCTTCGCGGTGAAGTTGACGGAAAACGACTGTTTCATCAACTCTGTTCAAAAATTCCGGATTAAATAATCTTCGCACTTCGTCCATAATCCGGGTTCTCATACTTTCGTAATCCGAATCTTCATCTGATGCTGAAAAACCAAATCCGCCGCCCTTTTTGATTTCACGCGCACCAAGGTTGCTGGTCATAATCAGAATTGTGTTTTTGAAATCCACCTTGCGGCCGAGGCCATCGGTGACATGCCCTTCATCTAAAACTTGCAAAAGGATGTTGAAGACGTCAGGGTGTGCTTTTTCAATTTCATCAAACAGAACAACCGAGTAAGGATGCCGACGAACTTTTTCTGTCAACTGACCGCCTTCTTCATATCCAACATATCCCGGGGGAGCACCTGTTAATCGGGATACGGAAAATTTTTCCATAAACTCCGACATGTCAATCCTGATCAGAGCTTCTTCATCTTCAAAAAGATAACGCGCCAGTTCCTTGGCTAAATACGTTTTGCCGACGCCGGTGGGGCCGAGAAAGATGAAAGAACCAATGGGACGGGAGGGATCTTTCAGTCCCGCTCTTGTTCTTTGAATTGCCTTGCTGAGCATTTCGATCACACGGTCCTGGCCTATGATACGTTTTTTTAGCTCTTGCGGCATCCTGAGCAATTTTTCCGACTCGGATTGGGCAACCCGCGTAACCGGGATTCCTGTCATCATCGAGACAACCGCAGAAACATCGCTTTCAGTTACGGTTGCGAACGATTCCTCTTGTTCCTCATTCCATTTGCTTTTAATATTATCAAGCTCTTTGATTAAGGATTTTTCCCGATCCCGTAATATGGCGGCCTGCTCAAAGTTTTGTGCGCGCACGACTTTTTCTTTATCAGTGCGTACCTTTTTGATTTGTTCTTCCAAAGTAGTTATTTCTTTGGGAACAACAATATTTGCCAGATGGACACGTGCCCCGGCTTCATCCAAAACGTCGATTGATTTGTCCGGTTGAAAACGATCCGAGATGTAGCGATCCGAAAGCTGCACTAGTTCTTTGATAGCTTCTTCGGTATAATGGACACGGTGGTGCGTTTCATAACGGCTTTGCAGACCGCGAACAATGGCAAGAGTTTCTTCGAGATTTGGCGGATCAACGAGCACTTTTTGAAAACGTCGTTCCAATGCGCCGTCTTTTTCTATGAATTGACGATATTCATCCAAAGTAGTGGCGCCTATACATTGTAATTCGCCACGCGACAAAGCCGGTTTAAACATGTTCGATGCATCCAGCGATCCCGAAGCGCCACCGGCACCGACAATCGTGTGCAGTTCGTCTATAAATAAAATAACGTCGCGCGATTTTACCAGTTCGCTCATGATTGCTTTCATACGCTCTTCAAATTGTCCGCGATACTTTGTTCCGGCGACGATTGCTCCCAGGTCCAATGTTACCACTCGCTTGTTATGCAGAATTCTCGGTACTTTCTTTTCCACAATGCGCAAAGCAAGGCCCTCTGCAATGGCTGTTTTGCCCACACCGGGCTCACCAATGAGAACCGGGTTGTTTTTTTTGCGACGACTTAGAATTTGTGCAACTCTTTGAATTTCATTGGCGCGTCCGATAATCGGATCAAGGTCACCCTTGCGTGCCAGAGTCGTTAAATCCCGGCCAAAATGATCCAATGCCGGTGTTTGCGATTTTCCGGGACTCTTTTCAAGATTTGGCGGTGCAGAGGAGGATGTTCCCTGTAGCAATCTCTCCAATTCATCGGAAAGTGCATTATAAGAAATTCCAAAGCTTTTGAGGATTTGAGATGCCAGACCCTCTTTTTCCCTGACCAGCGCCAAAAGTAAATGCTCCGTGCCGATGATATCGGACTTGTGCTTTTCTGCTTCAACGTAAGCGCTCTTTAATATCTTTTCAGCTCGTTTGGTAAATGGAATGTTGCCGATTGTCATGGTTTCACCGGAAGCCCTGCCTGCATCCTCTACAGCGGATCTGATCTCATCCAAATCGGCACCAAGGGAATGGAGTAATTCAATCGCTATTCCTTCTCCTTCGCGTATGAGCCCTAAAAGAAGATGTTCCGTTCCTATATAATCATGGCCAAGCCGTAACGCTTCATCCCTTGCAAATTGAATGACCATTTGAACACGGCTTGAAAAGTTGTTTTTCATAGTTAACTCCTGTTAAACTGCAAGAGTGCAGAAAAATTCGTCGATTTAATTGTTACTGTACTGTCGAACTTAATGATTAACAAATTCTGTTACTACTTTGTTTCAAAAATCTTTTCCATTTTAAAATAGGACTTTTAGACGAACGAGTCAAGAAGTTTAGTTTTAAATTATTTTGATTTCGAGATTGTAGAATTAAAGACAGTCTGGTTAAAATTAATGACATTAAAATGAAAATTATTTTGTAACGGGGTTGAACATGACTTGATTCTATTGAGATTATACCCTCCTCTGTTTGTCCTTGTTCATTTTCCCCTTCATAATTCCAAATATTATGCCACTATAAAAACGTACACTGTTTTTTTGTTCATTTAATGATTGCGGGTATAATTTTTTATGTTTCCATCATACAATTCAATGATTTTATCCGCTTGCTCGGCAAGTTCCTTGTTATGGGTAACGATTATGAGTGTTTGATTATGTTTTTTGTTGAGCTGCCACAGCAGTCTATGCAGAGAGTTGGCGGTGTGCACATCGAGGTTTCCTGAAGGTTCGTCTGCAAGGAGCAATCTGGGACTGTTGGTCAATGCCCGGGCAACAGCCAGACGCTGCTGTTCGCCGCCGGAAAGTTCACCTGGACGGTGATTGAGCCGGTCTGT
Organism: Calditrichota bacterium; assembly: GCA_013152225.1. Lineage (GTDB taxonomy): Bacteria > Zhuqueibacterota > Zhuqueibacteria > Residuimicrobiales > Krinioviventaceae > Hydrothermomicrobium. Next base: position 7,191 of record JAADGR010000422.1, on the reverse strand, counting down.
TAATCCCACTTCTTCCAGCAGAGTCAAACATCTTTTTTTTAATTGCTTGCTATCAAGCCGGCCAATCAGTCCGGGCATCATGACGTTTTCAAGAGCCGTGAATTCCGGCAATAAATGATGGAATTGAAAAACAAATCCCACCGTTTGGTTGCGGAGTTCAGACAATTTTTCATTGTCATAACGAAACATATCTCTGCCGTCGATTTCGACACGTCCTTTTGTCGGCCAGTCGAGTCCGCCTATTAAATGCAGCAGCGTACTTTTTCCTACACCGGAGGGACCAACGATGGCAATGATTTCGCCTTCACGAACTTGCAGATTAATTCCTTTGAGAACATGCAGACTGCCGGACTTGCCCATTTTGTAACTTTTATACAAGTCGATGACGCGAAGAATTGTAGAATTATTATTCATTTTTATTAACTTTGATTTTATTCATAGCGAATCGCTGCCACCGGATCAAGCTTTGCCGCTTTGTGAGCCGGGTAGACGGAAGCTATAAATGTTATGACTATTGAAGCAACTGTTATCATTGTAAAATCAGTCCACTTCATTTGAATCGGTAGCCAGTTGATGATATAAACATCCATAGGTAATGCAAAAAATTTGTATTTTAGCTGCGCCCAGCACAAGCCATAGCCGATGATACTGCCGACAACTGTTCCCACCACACCAACAAATAATCCCTCGAAGGTAAAGATTCGGCGAATGCTGGCAGAAGTCGCTCCCATGGATTTTAAAATACCGATATCTTTGGTTTTTTCCATCGTTACCATAATCAACGTGCTGACGATGTTGAATGCGGCGACCATAATGATAAGGCTTAAAATAACAAATGCCGCCCATTTTTCAATCTCCATCCAGGCGAAAAGATTTTTGTTCAAATCAAACCAGGTTTCCACAGCATAGGGATAACCGAGACGGTTTCTGATTTCATCGGCAACGACGCCGGCATGTTCATAATTGTCAAGCCGAAGGCCGATGCCGGAGACATCATCACCCATCTGGAAAAGCTTTTGTGCCGATGAAAGGGAAATGTAAACCAGGTTATCATCAAATTCGTAGAGACCGGTTTCAAAATAGCCGGTAACAATAAACTGCGCCATGTTAGGCATTTGTCCGAATTTTTTGACTCCGGAAAAGCTGGCTAATGTTACTTTATCACCCAACGTAACAGCCAGACGATCTGCGAGATGGAAGCCCAGCACAATGCCTGGTAATTTCCTGCCGGATTCTGTTTCCACCAGCCCCAAATCCAGTTTTCCGAAATTGATGTTCTTCCCAAGATCATTGATCTTGACGGCAGAATTTTGATCTATTCCGCGAATGAGCAGTCCGGTTGTTTCTTCTTTGGACAAAATAAGGCCCTTGTCGGCAATGTACGGCGACATGGCTTTGATATGGGGGATATTCTCAATTTGTTTCATAACGGATTGATAGTTTTCCAATCCTTTATGATGAAAAGTCCTGACCTTTACATGCGCATCCACGCCGATGAATCTTGAACGGACTTCCGATTCGAAGCCATTCATCACGGACAATACAATGATTAACGCCGCCACGCCGATAACCACACCGGCCACGGAAATATAGGTGATCAGCGAAATGAACCCCGTCTTCCGTTTGGATTTAAGGTAGCGAAGGGCTATAAATAATTCATAAGACATAGTTTATTTTTCCGGTCTCATTGTTGGGAAAAAGATAACGTCGCGAATGGACGGCGAATCCGTCAGCAGCATCACCAGGCGGTCGATACCCATGCCCAGTCCGGTTGTCGGCGGCATGCCGTATTCCAGTGCGCGTAAAAAGTCTTCATCCAGCATCTGTGCTTCTTCATCCCCGGCTTCGCGCAAGGCGACTTGTTCTTCGAAGCGCTGGCGCTGGTCGATGGGATCATTCAGTTCAGAAAATGCGTTGCCAATCTCACGACCGGCCACATAAGGCTCGAACCTTTCCACAAGTTTCGGGTCGTTTCGGTGGCGCTTGGCAAGCGGCGACAGTTCCACCGGATAATCGCAAATAAAAGTCGGCTGGATCAGATTGGGTTCGACTTTTTCGGAAAAAATTTCATCCAGTATTTTGCCGCTGTCCCAAAACGATTCCGTTTCCACATGCAGTTCCTGCGCGGCGGCCATGAGCTCATCGCGACTCTTGCCATACAAATCCATGCCCGTGTACTTTTTAAATGCTTCGAACATGGGTAACCTCGGCCAGGGTGCAGTCAGATCGATTTCTTCTCCCTGATAGTTTACTTTGGAAGAACCGTTTACCTCGATCGCTATTTTATTCACCATATCTTCGACGAGGTTCATCATAAAATTGTAATCCTGGTAAGCCACATAAAGTTCCATCATAGTGAATTCCGGATTATGCGTCCGGTCGATGCCCTCGTTGCGGAAATCTTTGCTGATCTCGTAAACCCCTTCGTATCCTCCGACGATAAGGCGCTTGAGGTAAAGCTCGTCTGCGATTCGCATATACAGCGTGATGTCCAAAGCATTGTGGTGCGTCGTAAAGGGACGTGCCGAAGCTCCGCCGTAGATTGGTTGCAACACAGGTGTTTCGACCTCGAGGTATCCGAGATCATCCAGGTATTTTCGCATGGTTGAGATAATGCGCGAACGCTTGATAAAAACATCTTTCACGTCACGATTGACGATCAAATCGACATAACGCTGGCGGTAGCGCATTTCCGTATCGGCAAATGCATCGTAAACTATTTTTTTGCCTTCCTCCTCCCGTTCTTTAACAATGGGAAGGGGCCGCAAATTTTTGGTCAGCAACTGCAAATGGGAAACAAGTATGGTTATCTCCCCGGTCTTTGTCTTAAGAACTTTGCCTTTAACGCCGATAATATCGCCAATGTCCGTGAGTTTAAATGTCGCATAGCTTTGCTCACCCACCTCATCCCGGCGCACATAAATTTGAATTCGAGCGGACATATCCATAATGTGGGCAAAAGCAGCTTTTCCCATCCTTCTCAGGGACATAATCCTACCGGCCAGGGAGACCTCTTTCTCTTCAAATTTTTCAAAATCGTCCAGAATTTCCTGGGCGGTTGTGCTGCGCTCATAACTATATGTGAAGGGATTTACATTTAATTCTTTGATCTGCTCCAGCTTGGAGCGTCTTGTTTTCATTACCTCGTTCAGGTCGTCTAAATTCTCGTTGCTCATGAATCCTCTCTGTGTCTGTAAATTCTTGGAACCCGGTGTGAAATTGAACATAACACTTCATAAGGTATGGTGTTCAATTTTTCACAAATGGATTGAATCGTAATTTCTTTTCCCCTTTGCTTCCCTAAAAGTATGACCTCGTCGCCAATTTGAACATCTTTTTCGCCGACATCCACCATCAGCAAATCCATGGTTACACGGCCAATAACCGGAAAAAATTCTCCATTAATAAGAACCTGCCCCCGGTTAGACAGCAAACGGCTGTAGCCATCCGCATATCCCACGGGAATCGTTGCAACACGGGTCGCCCTGGGTGCTAAAAAAGTTCGGTCATAACTTATGCTCTCACCTTTGCCGACATCCTTGAGATAGAGAACGCGCGATTTTAATGACATAACCGGCTTTAATGGAATGCTTTCCAGCGTCGTATTCGAAGGATAATATCCGTAAATCGTGATACCGGGACGGACAAGATCGAAATAAGATTCCGGGATATCTAATATGGCGCCGCTGTTCGCCGCGTGTTTCAAAGGGATTTCAATTTTTTTTTCTTTTAAACGATCAAGCACCTGTTTGAAGCGGGCAAGTTGAAGCATGGCATAACTTTTATCAAGATGATCCGAGTTGGCAAAATGTGTATAGACCGCCTTGATTTGAACGGCCTCGGTCGTATATATTTTTTCAATAAATTCAACAGCATTTCGCCAATCAATTCCAACCCGGCCCATTCCGGTGTCGATTTTAATATGTGCAACAGCCTGTTTGTGAGCAGCCCGTGCGGCTTGCCGCAAGTTTTCAAAACCAAGCTCATCAAAAATCGTGGCTTCCAGATTGTTTTCCAGATAAAGTGAGGCCTGGTTCAGGCTCAATCCGCTGAAAACCAGGATCGGAATGCCGATGCCGGTCTTTCGCAGTTCAACGCCTTCTTCCACGCTGGCAACGCCGAGATATTTTATTCCGTGCTGAATTGCCGTCCTGCTGATTTCTATTGCACCATGTCCGTAAGCATTGGCTTTTACTACGGCCATAATTTCTGCCGGTGCGACTTTATTTTTAATGCTTTCGATATTAAAAGCAACAGCCGACAAATCCACCTCTGCCACAGTCGGCCTCAATCCGACTCTCCTTCATTATCTTGTATTTTTTCGATCAAATTACGATAGTAAATAGTTTATCCCGAATTATCGGGGAAGCGATCTTTATAAAACAGCACGTTAGTCGACATCCAGATTGCTTCGCTTTGCTCGCAATGACATTTTCGGACTTTTTACGAACGACTTATTCCTGACTTTGCATCAAATAAGCGTGGATAAATTCATCCAGTTCGCCGTCCATGACCGCTGTGGTGTTGCTTGTTTCATGATTCGTGCGATGATCTTTAACCATATTGTATGGATGAAATACATAAGAACGAATCTGACTTCCCCAGCCGATATCACGCTTTTTGTTCTCAAGTTTGGCTCTTTTTGCCTGTTCTTCTTCCAGTTTTTTCTGATATAATCTGGAAAGCAAAATTTTCATCGCCGCATCTTTGTTACGATGCTGGGAGCGCTCATTCTGGCACTGCACGACGATGCCGGTTGGAATGTGTGTAAGCCGCACTGCAGAACTTGTTTTGTTGACATGCTGCCCGCCGGCGCCGCTTGCCCGGTACGTATCGATGCGCAAATCCTTTTCATCCACATCCACTTCAATGGCATTGTCAATTTCCGGATAAATAAAAACAGAGGCAAATGAGGTGTGGCGGCGTTTGTTTGCGTCGAAGGGAGAAATGCGCACAAGACGGTGAACTCCTGCTTCGGCCTTTAAATAGCCATAAGCATAATTTCCCGTCACTTCGATGGAGACGCTTTTGATTCCTGCCTCATCGCCGGATTGCAAATCAAGGATATCTTTTTTAAAACCCTGGCGTTCGATCCAGCGGAGGTACATGCGCATAAGCATCTGCGCCCAGTCCTGGGATTCCGTTCCACCGGCGCCCGAGTGGATGGTGAGGATGGCATTTTTGCTGTCCTCGGGTTTGCCGAGCATTTTGCGAAATTCGAGGTCGGAAAGTTGTTTCTCTATCTGCCTCGCATCGTTATCAAGTTCATTTTCCATTCCTTCATCGCCTTCATCTTCGGCGAGAAGAACAAGCTCATCCAGTTCTGTAATCTTTTCATCGATTTTGTGCCACGCGTCGACCCACTCTTTTCTGGCACTGATCTCACGCATCACTTTTTGTGCGTTTTCATTATCATCCCAAAATCCGGATGCCTGGGTCTTTGTCTCAAGTCCGGCAATCTCTTTTTCCTTTGTTTCTATTTCAAAGAAACCTCCGGAGCGATTGTGAACGTTCTTTAAAACTTTTAAGCTGATTTTTGATTTCGTCGAACATCATTTTTCCTGTAAAACATATTCTTTCATATTTATTTGAAAAAAATATACAACCTTTTGCAGTAAGAGTCAAGGTTTGAAAAACAGTCGATTTAGCTGGTGTTCCCTGAAAATCTGACCACCATGTTTACGCAATGTTGTGTTTGCGAAAAAACTTCTTGTACAATTGCAAAATACTTTTATCTTTAAAATTGGGTATCGGGGATGCACTTCCAATGGGGCTTCTTTTTTAAAAATATCAGGGACGAAAAGCAAGGTGATTATTTGAAAAAACATGCTCACATGATCTCCTTTCTGGCAACATTATTATTTTTGGGGAATTTACTCACCCGCCCAATGCGAATATGGGGCAATAGTGATTTGCAAATCATCAATAAATCACCGCAATACCTCCGCATTCGTCTTCATGCCGATATGCCGGCAATAGATAAAATTGAAATGAAGGACAGCACCTTTTCTGTCATTCGATACAATGACTGGCCTGTTGCTTCAACGAATGGGAAATACCAACTGCCATACAAACCTGTTCTCTTGCATTTGTCCACGGACAAAGCAAGTGTTCGCATTCTGTCTTCCACGGAATTTCGTACAGCTATTCCGCCGCCTCTCCCATTTTACGATAAGCTGATTGGCCCGGATTCGCTTTTATTGGAATCATCCTCCGTTCCTTACCCAACTCTGAATACAAATATTAATTCTCCTGAAGAAATTGTTCATTTGCGCTATCTGGGTAAATATGAGGGCAGCCATCTCTGGAATGCCGAGGTGCATCCCTTCTATTATGACAAAAGCTCCGGCGAACTGGTCATTCACACGGATTTGCTGGTTGAAATTCGGACTTTGAATACGAGCCAATCAGGCACAGTAATTCCTCATTCTGAGATCGAGTTTATAAAAAACATCGGATCGGTGCGATCTCGACAGTGAAAACCAAAGCCCGGCAGCCCGCTCAACACAGCCTCGGGAAACGAATTCAAAATGATTCCAAATGGAAAATACTTGTCATTGAAGACGGCTTTTACCACATCACCGGCAGCGATCTCCGTAATGCGGGCATTTCTTTACTTGATATTGATTTTCGCACTTTAAAATTGACGGCAAACGGGCGGAATGTTCCCATTTTTGTCAGCGGATGGGAGGACGGTCAATTTGATGAAAATGATTTTTTCGAGTTCTGGGGAGAAACTTTTAAACAAACTTTTCAGCAGCAAGCACCAGACATGTACCAGGACCCATTTTCCGCAACAAATATTTACCGGCTTTCCTGGGGAGGATCCAAAGGTCCGTGGATGGGAATCGAGCAGGGGCAGTTCATAAAATCTGAAATGCAGCATTATATTCGGCCCTATTCTTTTTATGAAACGATTCATGTTGAAAAAAACTTGTACTATGACCGCCTGAGTTCACTCCCCATAGATTCCCTGCGCGATTTCTGTTTTTTTGACGGAGGCATCAGCCCCGGGAAAAAACATGACTATGCTTTTCAATTGCATCATCCCGATCAACAAACGCCGCTTCAGGTCCGGGCGCGGGTCATGATGGCCGGGCGCACAAAAATCGATTCCATCGAACATGGTGTCTCTGTGTTTCTCAATGACAGCTATCTTTTCTCCGGCAATTGGAAAATGCAGGATTATAA
>JAADGR010000257.1 GCA_013152225.1 Calditrichota bacterium | reverse complement strand
CTTGTAATTAAAGCGGAAATAGATTCATGACAAATTCGTAAAAAGTCGAAAAGCATGTCATCGCGAGGAGCGGAGCGTTAGTTTATCCCGAATTATCGGGGAAGCGGTCTTTATAAAACAGCACTTTAGCCAACACGTAGATTGCTTCGCTTCGCTCGCAATGACATTTTGGGACTTTTCACGAGCAACTTATTCATTGGGAAGAAAAAAACAATGAAAAACGCATATAAAAAATTTTCAGTCTGGCTAAAACAGGACCAAAAACACATTCTCTATGTGATATTAATCGCTGCATTGGTTATAAGAATTGGTTTTGTTCTCGCGCTCAATCCGCACAAGTATTATTTTAGCGATACCCGCCATTATGATTATGCTGCCCGCAGCATTCTTGACGGCAACGGGTTTGGCGAAAAATATAATCGTTCACCGCTGTACCCGGTTTTCATGGCCGGAGTATATGCTGTGTTTGGAAAATCCTTTGTCGCCATGCGCCTGGTCGAGTCTCTTGTCAGCGTGTTGATTTGTTTCCTTATCTATGTCATAGGGCGTATGATTTTCAGCACAACCGTAGGCTTGGTTGCTGCGGCTATTGCTGCCGTCTATCCTCACTTTATTTTGCTATCCGGGATTCTGTATTCAACAAATATTTTCACACTGTTTTTAGCGCTCAGTTTGTTTCTTTTACTTAAAGCGGATCAGGGGAAATCGGTTCTTTTTTCAGCTTTGGCAGGCCTGGTCAGCGGTCTGGCTGCTTTAACCATTCCGTCGTTGTTTTTTATTCTGCCTTTTTGGATTCTATGGCTTGTCTCCAAGCCTTCACAAAGCTGGCTTTTGAAATTAAAAATTGGATTCAGCTACTTGTTCATCTTTGCGCTGACACTTTTGCCGTGGACGTTGCGCAATTACAAGGAGTATGGACGCTTTACCCTTGTTCGCCCGATTCCCAGTACCGTTTTACCCAACCTGAAAGACCTCAACGCGCAAAAGATGGAAATCGAAAACGGCTTTCAGGGTACCACAGAGTATCTCAAATTGCATCCCAAGGGAACAAAAAATGATAATGTTGCCAATATGTTTCTGCACTATGTGAAAAATCCCTGGGGAACAATAAAATATGTAATGAGTGAAATGGGACATTTCTGGGCATTGTATCCGGATCGGCTGAATACTCCTGATCCGGAATATCGAAAAAAAATCCATAAATCTGATACAAGGATGGCTACCGGCGGTACCCGAATTTGGAAAATTGTTAAAATCGGCAGCATCATGGTGATGGCTCCTGTTTTTGCGCTGGCGCTGCTGGGACTTGTGGTTTCCGGGCCGTTTGAGCGCAACAAAATATTATTGATTCTGACGATTTTCTCAATAGCTTTTGGCTACTCGATGATCCTGGCTGAAGTCCGCTACAGAATCCCGGTCGAACCGTATGTTCTCATGTTTATGGCTGCGGGAGTAGCATTTATATTCAAGCGCAGACCCAATTACAAATAAATTTTACGAGTTTTGATGCAAACATTTGCCAGAAAAATAGGCTCCTTTCAACTTTTAATTTTTGTTGTCTTTGGCGCATTGCTGGGCCTTTCAATTTCAGTTATCGGCCGGCTGCCAAATCAAATGTTGTTGGTTGCTATTTTGGGGATCAGCTTTCCGTTTGTTGCCTTTATTGTCGGAGATATGCGGCGGTTTCTTCTTGCCGCGAGTGCGGCTATTCTTCCCATTACCGTTGATGTAAATTTTATGAATGTTTTTGAAAACCAGGCCGGAGCGCATACGATTGGAATTTCTTTACAGGATATTTTCGTTTTACTTTTGATATTTTTATGGCTGGTGGACGCGGCATCAAAAGAAGATGCTGCTTTTCATTTTTATCCGCGTCTTACAATTCCGGCCATCCTTTATTTTGAGGCCTGCCTTCTCACGCTCGTTTGGGCACCGAGGTTGGACCTGGCAACAATGGAAATTGTTCGCATGGCAAAAGTGTTTATTCTCTATTTCGTTCTTGCAAATCAAATCAGAGATAGAACCGATTTAAAAATTGTTGCCTGGGCATTGATCGCTTCTGTTGCATTCGAAGGATTCATTGCTGTACTGCAAACGGTCAAAGGCGGAACCATCGGCCTTGACTTTCTCGGCGAAGCCTATCTGCCCGACATCGATCGTTCGAAATTGTGGCGTGTGATGGGAACACTCGGGCACCCCCCAACAGATTGGCGATGTACCTTGAAATGCTATTGCCGCTTTGTTTCGGCATGTTTCTTCTGGAAAAACGAGTCAAGCTCAAAATAATGGCAATATCTGTTTTCGGCCTGGGACTCGTTGCTCTTATTATGACCGGTTCCCGCGGCGGTTGGATAGCTTTTATTTTGGGGATGCTGGTTTTTTTCTTTATTGCTGTGAAAAGTCGCCATGTTAGATTAAGCACGCTTTTCGGAACCGGGCTCATCGGCATTGCTGTTATTGCCGGCATTGCTCTGGCTTTTTCGGGGATGATTGAAGAACGCATTCATGGTAATGACTATGGTTCTGCCATAAGTCGAATCCCGATGATCCAGATCGCCATAAATTTAATAGAGGCACATCCTCTGGGAGGGGTCGGGATTAATAACTATGCGGTCGTTATGAAAAAGTATAACGACACCATCCTGGGGCGGCGCTTCAAGTCCATTCCCCGGCCGGTGCATAATATGTTTTTACTGGTGACAGGGGAAACCGGAATGATCGGTCTTTTGATGCTGTTGTTGCTGCTATACTTTTTTTTCGCAACGGCGCTAAAATCCGCCCGATCTTCCGATGAAACGATATCCATTATCAATATCAGTGTGCTTGCCGGAATAGTGGCAATGTGTGCTCATGGAATGGTGGACAAGCACGCGCCGGGTGGCTATCCGCTTTTTTATGTGTTTATGGCTATGATTGCGTCTGCATATTTTTTAAACGGGCATCTTTCGCATAACGATTTGTCCCAGCCAATGGATGCTGGTGATGAAGAAATTGAACGACCAAAGTAAATCTCAGGTACCTGATGCTCAAAAAAATGGTTCTCAATATTGGCGGTGTGTTTCTTGTCTTGTCCGCTATAATGCTCTTTGCCTCTCTTTCATCGATTTTGTTGGCCAGGCTCCTCAGTCCCAATGATTTCGGTG
>JAADGR010000393.1 GCA_013152225.1 Calditrichota bacterium | reverse complement strand
GTCGCCCTCATTTTGCAAAAACAAGGTTATTCCCGGGATGTTGTCATCGCCGGTCTTTTGCACGATACTGTTGAAGACACGTCCGTTACGCTTGAAGATATTGAGCGCGAATTCGGTTCAAAAGTTGCCGCCCTGGTTAAAGGATGTTCGGAACCCGATCGTTCGGCGTCCTGGGAAATTCGTAAACAGCACACCATTGACTATATCAGGACAGCACCTTACGACATTAAACTCGTCGTTTGCGCAGATAAACTGCACAATGTAAGCTGCCTTTTGCGGGAGTATAAAAAAATCGGTGACCGCGTATGGGAGCGCTTTAACCGGGGGTATGAACAGCAAAAGTGGTATCATACATCTATGGTCGACAGCCTCTTCTTTGGGTTAGATGGAATTGATGAAGGCTCTATTTTTTATCAATACAGGGAAAAGGTGGTGGAACTGTTTGGGTAGGAGCAAGAGGAGGTCTGGTAAAATGTGTGTGCTACCAAGTGAAATGATATACTTTTAATTTAGTTCTGATTTTCTTAAATTAAAGTATATCAAAACGAAGGAATCAGGGTAATCATAGTATGAGATTGTCGCAGATAGAAATCCATTTTCCAGATAAAGAAAATTTATTTGCCCAAATGGATCAAAAGGCCTCGATAGATAATTACTTTCCGGAAAAAGAAGCAAATATATTATCCAAACAAGAGTCTTACAACAAACATTTGTTCAGACCGAATACTTATTTGCACAAGTGGTGGGCCAGAAGATCCGGCTCAACATTTCGGTATATTCTAAAACAGTTAGTTCAAGATATTACTTTAAGAGACTATTACAGTTCAGGCGGTCTGGAAGGAGTTGTGGTATTGGATCCAATGATGGGGGGAGGCACAACTCTACACGAAGCAATAAGGCTCGGTGCGAATGTCATCGGGTTTGATATCGACCCCATACCAGTTCTTCAAGCGAAAGCATCTTTGGCGAATATTGATCCTTACGACAAAGTTAGGGCTTTTGACGAATTTATCCTGCGACTGCGAGAAAAAAATTCATCGTATTATATAACACACTGCCCCGTTTGCGGCGCCACTGCCGAGATTCAATTTACCCTATACGGTATCAGAAAGAAATACCAGGGAAGAGAAGTATTGGTTGTTGATTCATTTGTAATAAAAGAGAAAAGTAATGGTAACGATATTTTATTAGATCATTTTTATCCTGACAGAAAAGTAGAGTACGAACAGAAACACTGGGATGTTCTGGATAAAGAGTTTGCCAAAAAAAATAAAATGAATGGCAAAGATTTCGATTTGTTAGATATTCCTATCACAGAAAGATACACACCGATATTGATTCTCGGACATTGTAAGGCGCATGGTTCATTTTATAAGAAACCGGATAATAAAGATATAGATGTAATAAAGAGAACAAAAAATGTATTAAAGAATTGTAAAATTCCTGATGACAATTTGTTCAAAATTTACGCTGGTCCAAAATCGAAGGACTTGGTTGCGAGAAATATAGTATCTTACAGTCAACTATTCACACCTCGTCAACTTTTATTTCTGGATACTGCAAAATCATTATTAGAAACAGCACCCAATAGGCACAAAATATGGTTGGCATTATTGCTTTCAACATCGCTCGAGTTTAATTCAATTCTGTGTGGTTACAAAGGCGCCGAAAAGCGAAGGCCCGGCGCTATTCGCCATGTTTTTTCTCACCATGCCTATTCGTTTCCATATACTGCACTGGAGAATAATCCGCTTTTTTATGGCAATTCATCAGGTACCTTAGAAAGGTTGTTTAATTCCAGGATATTGGCAGCAAGCAAATGGGCACAAGCGCCTGTTGAACGTTATAAAAAAAATGGCATGTGGGCTAAAACTACTTTACTCAACGAGTCTGACATTGGAAGCGAATGCCATACTATTGATGATTTCAGGAATCATAAAAAAATGTTTTTCGTCAGACAAAATGACTCGTCAAATCTGCCTCTGCCAAATAGTTGTGTTGATTTTGTTGTGACTGATCCTCCATACTACGATAGCGTTCAATATAGCGACTTGTCACATTTTTTTCGATGCTGGCTGCAATGGTTTCTTCCCCATGAAACAAATTGGAATTATTTGACGGACAATTCTGCTGTCGCTGCATCATCAAAGGATAATAACAAATATTGTGAAAGCTTGTCAAATATCTGGTCGGAATGCAATAGAGTATTAAAACGGCCACACGGCAGACTCATCTTTACTTTTCATCATTGGAAACCGGACGATTGGGCGCACTTAGCAATATCCTTACAATATCCTTAAAAAGGGCTCGGTTTCATTTGATTAATTTTTATATCGTTTACTCAGAAAACCCAATATCAGTCCATATAAAAAATCTCAAATCTCTAAAACATGATTCTATTTTGGTATTTCAACCGAACGATGTGAAAAAAGAAAATTCATGGTTTGAGCCGGAATCTATTGATATCTCAGACAGCAACTTCTTTTCCAGAGATTGTTCCAAAGTGTTGGGGTGGATTCTGGACGGCAATTTTTCTGAAGCCGAAATCCATAAAATTTGGCAAGATATAATTAAGGCTTAATAATGCATAAATACCCTTCGGAAATTTTCGGCCATTATTGGAAAGACAAGAGTGAAAAAGCTCTTACTGATCGTGAGAAGCATTTATGCCCTTTTCATGGTACGGTTTGCTTTAAGCAGAGCAGACTAATGGATATCCCCTTTGGAGTCTGCACGGCTCATTATGATGGTTATGAACTTGCCCTCTGCCCGCGGAGATTTCTTGAGAACAGTTTGGTTTTTCGTAATATTGCCGAGCATCATTTCAAAACGCTGCATAACATTCTCGTATTTTCTGAAGTTGGTCTGAAAGGTATAGGCAATTTTGATTTCGTAATGATTAAGCATAAGCCGATGAGCATTGAAATCGAAGATTTTGTTGTTATTGAATTTCAAACAGGGCAAACGACAAGCACAGGCAAATTGGTTGATGGATTCCGGGATTTTATGGCAAATGGTTGTCTTAATAAAGAACTTTTTTATGCTTTTGGCATTAATTCTTATGACATTTGGAAAAGAACATTTACTCAGATTTTAAATAAAGGCATTATCCTTGAAAAATGGAAAAAGAAAATTTATTGGGTCGTTCAGGATCAAATTTTCGAGTACTTTCGAAAAAAATATCGTTTGAATACACTACACTATGATGAAAGTCATGCCACGATATTTGCGTTATATGATTTGAAAGAAACGAAAGACTCGTTTTCTCTTTATTCGACAAGAATACTCTCTTCTACAATTGATGACTTGTTTAATGCCTTTCGTCAAAATGACGATATTCCACCCGTGGAACAATTTATTGAACGATTGCAAACAAAAATTCAAAAAGATTTGAAATTGAGCTTACGCTTGGATATTGACAAGTCTTCAAAGTATATAGATACACAAAAACCTGGTTCGACCGGTAGAATTCGGGAAGATTTTCAAGACTATAATTCGCCGTAACTAAAAGATAATCGAATCATAGCAAAACGCGTAAATAAATATGGAAGAAAGACATTCTATAAAATATCGCTTGTTATTAAAAATTGGTCAAATCCGCTATCACCCAAGTGATAATTTACCATCAATATTTTTATAACTTGCTTCTAAAATCACATTCAATACAATCAAGAGGAGAAATGAACGAACAATTTACCCCCTGGTCGAGCATCTGGTTGAAGCCAAAAGAGACGATCAGGACGATTATCGACACAAATCCGCGGCAAAGTGTCATGTTGCTTGCAATTCTGGGGGGCATCGGCCAAGCGTTTGGCAATGCTTCAGCGCAGGGAATGGGAAAGTTACTACCGCTTCCTGCGCTCGTCACCACAATCCTGTTGGCCGGTCCGCTCGGTGGCTTTTTGTATCTTTATCTCGGTGGCTGGCTTTTACAAGTCATCGGACAAAGATTCGGCGGTAGTGCGACAAAAGAAGAACTGCGGGCCGCTATTGCCTGGTCGTGGGTACCCATCATCTCGGCGCTCCCACTCTGGGGTGTTAAATATATTTTGTTTCGTAATGAGGTTTTTTTGCCGGAGAAAACGTTTACACAATCCCAACCTGTTTTAGCCAACCTGCATTCACTTATAGGCTTTATAGATTTTATGATCATTGTCTGGTCTCTTTATATATTTTTTAATGCTGTAAGTGAAGTTAATCGATTTTCCTTTGGGCGCAGTATTGCGACGGTTTTAATTGCCGGGCTTATCATAACAATTCCCAGTATGCTGCTGTTGGCACTGTGTGCTCCGG